>JBHLQJ010000089.1:0-10528 GCA_048884945.1 Candidatus Thorarchaeota archaeon
GCGTACTCAGAGACCAGAGAGCAACTTGAGAATCAAGGATCTGAAAGACCTCATTCTGTCCCACATGACTCTCAATAGAAAACCCTACGGCGTCAAGCGCATCTGTGGTGTTTTCGATTTGATATAAGAGATGATAATTGTAGTCATTGTCAACAAAGGTATCACCATCAGTATATGCGTACATGCTTACCAAAGAGGTGTCAGCTTGGTCAGCGCTGCGGAATAAAAATCGGTGTAAGAGTCCTCGGTTTATCATAACAGAAGCCATAGTTGATGATGGTGCAGGTATCCTTCCTGGATTGAAATGAGTCTGTAAGGATCTGTCAAAACTTAATGGAATAAGGGAAGCAGGTGAAATTACAACAATAGACTGAGATGACGTCGAATTATAAGCTCCCCTTGTTGTAAGGAATGTTTCAAAACTCGCCTCAGACTCCATCATTGAGAACTTGTTTGGTATTCGTTCATCATACCATCCATTTTCAGCTCGGTTCTCGTATTTGTTGATTACATAGATATTGTTGATTTCAGGACCAATCAAATATGGGGCCCATGTTTCTTGAGCCCGAGTAGTTAACTCATTATTATTACCACAGAGTGAAAATACTGGACTTCCATGAGCTGCTGCTGAGAAAGCAGCTGGAGCAAAGAACTCGTTTCTAATACCCAATGGCACAGTCACAACAGCATCGTGAGAACCTGAGATAGATTGTATCGTCGAGGTCACCAAAGAATAACTAAACAGATTAGTGAGTGCACCATACGAACTCAAGAGAGCTGGCAATCCAGCATCCTGAACATTTGATGGGTCAACAAGATAAATATTCGACACACCAAGCCTGTTTAAAGCCCAATCAGTTTCTGTAGGAATCTGGTCAGCGTAGACATAGAGCAATGGAACATTTAGAAGAGATGCAAGTACAGCTGCGTTTGCAGCGGACTCCATATAGGACTGAAGATCAGAAGGTAGTCTGGATATCGACCATGATAAGTTGATATTGTTCTGCTCCTCGTTCGCATTCAGCCATGCTGCTATTATAGTCCAATCTCCAGCCATTGGGTATGGCAGATTTATAACTTCTCGACCAGGATTTGATAGGATACTCCCAGCAGGAGCCCACATGGAAAGTCTGCCATTAGGATCTATTAGAGCAAGATTAAGGTCAGTGGCTGCATTGTCCCAAGTGAGAGACACATTCAACCATTTTGTATTTGATGGGACTGCGACTGTCTGCGTGAAACCAGGATGAGATATGACCTCATTGACCAAATTGGTAGATGTGCTGGCGTCAGTGCTTATGTTCATTGTCCATAATCCATCAGTTGTCTTTGGTATCCAGAAATTCAATGGCACAGGGTGAAGGACTGTACTAGGATTTCTGGACCAATACATTTGGCTCCATATTGAGTAGTCAACAAGATTTCCATTTGGATCTATTAGATCGTGTATCAAGATTTCTGACCCAGTCCAATTGAATCGTCCTTCTATCCACCCAGCCCACGTAGGTGGGGTGAAGGTGATGCTTGAAGGTGCGCCTGGAGAAACAGTCCCGCCAAACTCTGTTGTTTCAGACGCTCGATTCTGAAAAGTATGGCTAGCTGCACCAGTTATTATCGATGGCGAAACAAAATCATCCTTCAATAACCCAATAACGGCTGTAGAGCTGCTACTCCATGCATTAGCAGCAAGAAGTGCTGCAATCTGAGCTGCGTTTGTCCCTGAAAGTCTAGGATATATTTTAGCACCGATATTATGCTGCAAATCATTCAGATAATTTTCAGAGAAATCACCTATAGAAACAGCTTGTGTGATCCCGCCATCATGGCTCAGATACTCAGACCAGTCTTCTAGCAGCCACGATTCACTCTCTGAATCATCACTGTAGATAAGAGGTGATATATATTGAGTTCCATTAAAGTAGAAGATTGAAGTAGGGACTGCAGCCATGTATGCAAATTCATCCACATATGAGCTTGGGTTTGGTGAAACAAACGCAACCCGTGATAATGGAATCTGAGATGATGGCAGCTCACTCATGGTATGACCATCAGATAGTGAATCAAATCTAGAAATGATGAAAGGACTTGTTATCGGACCCAATGTTCCACACATAATAACTACAATCAGAATCGATAGTATCTTGTTCCTAGATTTGATCATATGGGGTGCACTCCAATAAGGATTCAAGATGACGAAGGGAATTTACTAAATAGAGTTTTCCCGTGGAAAGCTACGAACAATCAAAGTGTAGTTGCTGCTTTTTATTCATCCATTTGAAAGTCAATAAGGTCCTCGTCAAAATCATCATCGTCGCTTTCATCAGGTTCTGTTTCTTCAGGCAAGGCATCTAAGAGCTCATCAATCACCCTTCGAAGTCTACGACGAGTACTTTTTGGGACATCCCACATCTTTTGTTCTGCACGCTCAAGAACTTCTCTAGCTATGTCAAATATCTCAGATTCGTAATAGTATTGTGCGGCTTCAACAAAGAGCTCAGCTGCTTTCTTCTGATTACCTGAGGTTTCAGCAATGTCGCCAAGAAGTGAACACGCATCAGCAATGCCAGCCTTGTCATCAATATCACGATATACCTTCAAGGCTTTCTTGATCGTCGCGTCTGCTTCATTCCAATCCTCTTTGTCGACATAAGCCGCGCCCATATCCATAATTACACTTGCAACGCCTTGTTCATTCTCAAGTGTTTTGTAGGCACGTTGTGCTTTCTTGAAGTGCTCCATTGCAGCATCAAAGCTACCCTGACCTAAGCTCGCTAAAGCAAGACCATAGATTGCATCAGCAGCTCCACTATTATTGGAAGACTTCTCAAACATCTTTCTCGCTGATTCAAGGGTTTCGATGGCTTCGTTCCATTGTTCGAGGTTAATCTGTGCAACGCCTAGATTATACATCGTATCACAGATTCCAGTTTCATCCTTAAGCTCTTTGTAAATCTTCAATGAGTCTTCGAAGCATTTGTGAGCCTCCTCGAACTCTGCGACTGACATGTATATGTTACCAACTGCGTTGAACATTTTTGCTGCTGTATCATTGTCTCCAGCTTCCAAAGCCTCAGCGGCTTGCTCTAAAATCTCAGCAGGATCAACATCATCGAAATCATCTTCGGTCATTAGGCTCACCTAATCATCAACGGTTCCGGGCTATATCGCTTTTGATTCTTTCTGAACGACCTAATGAATCATATAGGTGCACATGGAAAAAGCGCGTGATAGAGGAAAATGACTGAAAATTGACTATCGAGGCATCAAGAGCACAGGATTCTCAAGGAGAGGTCTCACAGAGTCCTTTACAAAGAACTGTTCATCACCTACTTGGACTTCCAAAAGCTTTCTCAACTCAAACCTACGAAGGTATCCTACTGCTTGTTCACGCTCCAGATTCAAATCTTTCATCAATTTACTCAAGCCTTTTTTATCGCCACTGTATTGAGCAAATTTGCTGAAGACCGAACTCCATTGCATCATAACTAGATAGAGAAGTGTTCGAAGCATACTATCAACATTTTCTCCAGTTTTTGCTGAAACAGGAAATACTGGAAGACCCGCAAGAAATCTAAGATTTTTTCTCAGCTGATCTATTGGTCTCGACTCTGGAACATCCTGCTTATTTGCTGCAACTACACAGGGCACACCAGGCAGGAAGAAAGCAATTTCTCTGAAGAATAGTTTAGCTCGGGCATCAGATTCAGGATCGACAGAATCGACGACAAAGATAATCCCATCAGCGCCTTCGCTTAGGATTTTTCGCATTGTGCGGAACCGAAGTAGGCCAGGAGTGCCAAACATGAAGACATTCAATCCACCTACGTTTGCTAAACCATGGTCCATGGCGATTGTAGTACCCCTACGCTCAACATTGATGCATGCACCATTAGTAATATGATGAATCATCTGGCTTTTGCCTGCTTCATAGGGTCCTGTTACAACGATCTTCATGCAACCACCAAGTCCTCAATCTGAATCTGTACATCAAATCTATGTGTTTCCAGTATTCTTATGCTCATTATAAGGTTTGTAGTGCTGTTGTTGGTCTAGCAAGTGTGGGCGCTTAACAGGATACACAGACAAACGCCCGCGGTAGAAATCGATATCATGAATTATTTGCTGGAGGAGAATAGAACCATCTACAAAGGAAAGACAGACCCAACATCATTTGATTCCTAAAATATGCATTACCGAATAGGTTATATCGACAAAACACGAACTATTGTGTGAAAATGCACAAAAAGTGATTTTATGATGTCGGAAACCAAGACTGAGAAAATTGACGAATTTTGGCTGTTTCATGATATTGAAGAAAGAGAAATCATAGAGCTTCGTAAGTTCATTGATCCAGAGATTGACCTGAAACCATTGAAAGATATTGTGAAACTCTTTGACAAAATCCACGCCTTCTTCAAATAAAAGCTAACTCGCCTATTAGGGATAATAGAAAATAATAGAATAAGAGACCAGCCGCTCGCGGCGGCAATCCTCAAACATGGTTCCCAGAGGGGTTGCCATTGTTCTCATGGGAATTCGGTCTCGATAAACTGAACTTCTTGTGCAAGACATGCACAAGGTGATTCTTTAGCTTTCATAACTCTACCAACAGGCCAACAGGGAAGATTCCTCTTTTCAAGGAAGTCACGAAACGCTTCTTCTTTGCTAGGTTCCAAGAATACAAGCATCCCACCGGCGGTTTCAGCACCAAAACCAGATGCAAGCTTGTGGCCATAGAACTCAGCTAATTGAAGAGTTCCACGGATTACAGGAATTTTATCAATGACCACATCAACACCACTGAGAGAGCTCACATTTCCTGCGTGTCCTAGTAGACCAAATCCCGTTATATCAGTCGCAGCATGCACTCCGACATTACGCATCGCCTGAGCGACCTCAAGATTGCTGTAGGTCATCAATCGTACAGCAATATCCTGTATTCTTTTCAAATCAGACTCTTTGAATTTAGATAAGAGCGCATCACGATTCTCATCCTTGAGGTCTCTATATGATCTCATTGCTGATTGTATACCCAATGGTTTTGTCAAGAGAATTACATCTCCGACTTTAGCACCATGTGAATAGACAATATCATTCGGGTGAGCAACACCTAGTGCAATCCCTCCGAAAACCGGGATGGGGTTCGTAATCGTTTGACCACCTGAGAGCTTTGCTTTATGGCGTTCCATAAAATGCTTCATTCCCTTGAGAACTCCAACGACAATCTCTTCAGGCAATTCTTTTGGATAAGCAAGAAATGCCTGCAGCGATATGACATTGGTGACACCCATTGCAAAGACATCGTTGGTAGCATTACAAGCAACAATCTCTCCCTGAATGAATGGGTCATCATGGATGGGTGTGAAGATGTCTACATTCTCCACAATAGCCATATCATCATTGATAACCCGGACCACAGCATCCTCGCCAATTTCATCAGCTGTCTTCGATCCTGATGGAAGTAAGTTAGCTATTTGAAGAAGACGAGTGAGATCATCCTGTTTGACCTTGCAGCTTCAGCCATGAGAAGTTACCATTGCAGTTAGCCGTACCTCCGGCACTCGGTGGGTCATCCTCCTGTTTTCTTTAAGGCAGTTCTGCCCAGCTCCCTTCTGTATGAAGTAAGTAATAAGATTCTGGGTCATTCACACTTCATAAGCCTTATAGCCAAAATAACGAACCGGTCCATAATTCTGAGAGAGTGATTCGAGTTGGATATAAAGAAAGTTTCTGAGAACATTCACGAAATTCCAAAAAACACCCAACAATGTATGAAGGTTCCAGTGATCATTTTTGCTTCAGATGATCTTGTACGAAAGATGAAGCAAGATGCGACTTTTCAACAGGCAGTCAACGCAGCCTGCCTACCAGGAATCTATAAACATAGCATAGTACTACCCGATGGACATCAGGGTTACGGATTCCCTATTGGGGGGGTAGCGGCTACTGATTACGAATCAGGTGTGATTTCACCTGGAGGCGTCGGATACGACATTAACTGCGGCGTGCGGGTTCTACGAACAAATCTTGATGAGAGTGATGTAAGACCTAAACTTCGAACCTTAATCGACCAACTCTTTGAAGACGTGCCAACTGGTGTTGGCAAGCAAGGAAAGATCGACTTGAGAAACCATAGAGGAGTTGATGAAGTTCTTGCAAATGGTTCAAAATGGGCCATTGAGAAGGGATATGGTTGGGAAGAAGACTTAGCCCATCAGGAAGCAAATGGAAAACTCGAAATTGCCAATCCATCTGATGTTCCAGACTCGGCTAAGAATCGAGGTCTCAAACAGAGTGGCACTCTAGGATCAGGGAATCACTTTCTGGAGATACAAGTCGTTGATGATATCTACGACGACAAAGCTGCTAGACTTATGGGTATCACTCGAAAGAAACAGGTAATGGTTATGATACATAGTGGATCTCGTGGTCTTGGGCATCAGGTATGCTCCGAATACATCAAGATAATGACTCAAGCAATGAGAAAGTACAATATTGATGTTCCAGATCGAGAGCTATGTTGTGCACCAACGACGTCATCAGAAGGACAAGCATATTTAGGTGCAATGAGTGCAGCAGCAAATTACGCTTTTGCAAACCGACAAGCTATGATGCACTGGACAAGAGAAACATTCGGGAAAGTAATGGGAAGCTCTCCTGAGGACTTGGATATGGGGCTCATTTATGATGTCGCTCATAATATGGGAAAAGTTGAAACACATGAAATAGATGGAAAGAAGACCAAAGTAGTAGTTCATAGAAAAGGTGCTACACGTGCCTTTCCACCTGGGCATCCTGACATCCCAGTGAAATATCGAGATATCGGGCAGCCAGTTATTATCCCAGGGACAATGGGTACTGCATCATACATTCTTATTGGTAATCAGAAAGCAATGGATTTGACTTGGGGTTCAACAGCACACGGTGCAGGCAGGTTTCTAAGCCGTGCAAAAGCAAAGAAGAGATTCTTTGGAAAAGAAGTGCAAGAAGGACTAGCAAAAGAAGGAATAATCGTGAGAGCAACCAAAGGTATTGTTATTGCTGAGGAAGCACCTGGCGCATACAAAGACGTTGATGAAGTTGTAAAGGTTTCTGATGCGGTAGGTATAGCTACAAAAGCTGTAAGATTAAGACCGATTGGTGTCATCAAGGGTTGAAGTTTTCACCCTCTCACGAGAAGCAATATCTGCTAACACCAATGCAATACCAATCAATATTACCACGAAACCAATGATAGTAATTGGACCCGGTATCTGAAAGAAAATCAGTGCAGCTAAAATAGCAGCGCCTATAGGTTCACCGAGTACCGCTGATGAAACAACATATGCTGGTACCTTTGTCAACAGATAGTTATTGACCGAATGACCAAGTACAGTTGGGAATATTGCTAGTGCAACGAAGATTACCACTTCTTTGGGTTCAAACACTAGTATATTCAAATCAAACATGACGCATATTGGTACTGTAAAAATCGCGGCTATAAAATAGATGATTGTCGTGTAAACCGTAATTGGCATATCTTTGGCAAATCGTCGACCTCCAATGAAATATAGAGCGAGAAACACTGCACCTGAAAGAGCAAGAAGGTCTCCGCTCAATGCAAGAACCCCACCACCTCCGAAGTCCCCCCAAGCTAGAAATACAGCACCAAATAAAGCAATTACTATTCCCGCCCATGATTTTCTTCGCAAAGCTTCACCTAGAAATATTGTGGATAAAATTGCGGTGAAAATAGGAGATGAGTCAACTAAGACCACACTTGCAGCAACAGTTGTCATAGAAAGTGATTGAAACCATGTGCAAAAATGAAGAGACAATGTAATTCCAATTGCCACCAGCCAATAATAATTCTCCTTTGTGATAGATTGCCTTATTGTTTTGAAATCTCCTCTGACAACTCCAATCACAGCCATGAAAATAGAACCATACATAGTTCTCCAAAAGACTTTCACAAATGCATGAGACGAACTGAAGAGAATGAGAATGCTTGCGCTGGACACCATGGTAACTGATAGAATTAGCAATGGAATGATTTGTCGCTTGCTACTAGATGGGTCAATAAGGGATTCAGCCATTACTTCACACCGTCACTCGATGACCACCAGTCCCACATCCAATACACTTCAAACCTTCTTCAAGTACTTCTGCAACTTGAGCTTCACAAACAGGACATTTCTGTACTATCAAATTCTCAAGGTTGTGTGAGCGAAGTTTCTTTTCAATATCATCAAGAGACTTGTATTCAATGAGTACTTTCCCATCTGCACCACGAACCATTTTTGATAAAGATTCAAGTTCACCGTTAAAGAACATCAATACTGGTTTCATAAGCTCGATTGCTAGCATAATCTCCATTCCTACACCTAAGGACGGATTTGATACTTCAGCAATGACAAAATCACATAGTCGAACATTGGAAACATCACGCCTATAGATTTCTTCGGGTGCTGCAGGGCTGAGGAATTGAGGTGCAAAGACATTAAGGTCTAATTCTTCCAGTGTAGATATAACATGACTGCAGAAATCATCTTTTCTTGAAGACTTCTTGATAATTGGAGCTGAGAGATAAACTTGAACCATAGTAAAACCTCTTGTGATTCCGATTCTGCACCTAATGGTCATCATGATTCATGAGTTCTGTTGATGAACCCAGTTCTGAAATAGATGGAACGCTTCCATCATCCACAAGAATCTCGTAACTGCCAGAACGTCCGAGAGATAGTTGTATTTTCCCTCGCCATTCTTTAGCCCAACCATCAATTATTTTGATTACTTTTCCCGCTGAGAGATCAGAACCCTCACCAAAGCCCCAGAGAGAAAGAATCGTGGATCCTGTATCATCTGCGACAAGTACTTCCGTGAGTTGGGTCTTCCTGCCGGTCTTAGTGTTAATCATTTTGGGTGGAGCCACTGAAACAATGCGGACAACTAAATCAGTGACATTCTTGTTGGGTTCGACATCAGATAATTTCAAACAACTTCCCCATAAGTTGCTGAACACACAAGCAAATCAGTCTTTCCGATTGTCAAAACTAGTCTTTCTTCTCTTCATCATCACTTGCATCAAGTAATCGTTCAAGTTCTGCAAGGGTGTCGCCGTTGAGTGGGAGAGTTGAGTCCTCTTCCTCCTTGTCCACATCCTTCGATGCGATTCCGGTTCCACCAACCGAACGATCTAACGGCCCCAAGATAGTTTCTAGCTCTTCAAGAGATTCTGCATCAATGTCCCCCGCGGCTATTGGTTCATCATTAATTGGGATTGTTTCATCACTTCCTATTGCCTGAAGTGCTGTGTCTAATTCTTCATGCGATGCTTGGTCGATTTCTGTTGCTATGATTTCATCAAAATCATCTGCTTCAAGAGCTTCAAAGATGATGTCCTTTGCCATCTTAATTGCGTCGGTGTTCTTTTCAACAGCCAATTCTGGAACATAGTCTTCAATTGATAAATCAACTAACTTAGGTTCGGACACTATTGGTGATAATTCAGGTTCAATCGAAGCTGTGACCTCTTCCGCATCTTCAGTTTCAACTGAAACCTCTTCTTCAGGTTCCAAGGTGATTTCTGGAGCAGGTATGAAATCAGCTTCTATTTGGATACCTACATCTCCCTGAGCCCCAATAGATTCAGCTGTTGGTATTTCAAATTCCTCTAAGCTGTCAGTAGGTGCCTCGACCTCCGGGATTTCTGCAGCCGCTTCAACAACTTCTCCAAGAACCTCTTCTTCTTCCTCTTCAATAATCTCATATTCATCGAGGTCCTCAATCACATGGCCTTCTTCATCGACGAACACTTCTTCGACTACTTCCACTGTTTCAAATTCCTCTTCCTCAACTTCCTCTTGTTCGTATATAATAGCAGTTTCTTCAACCTCAGCCGCTCCTTCCCCGATACTTGCTATTGCCTCCTCTGTGGCTACATCTGTGAATTTCAACAGCTCCGATGCAGGTAAATCAGGAAGAGCAACTCCAACATATTGAGATGCCGCAGTCATTAGGATTCGTAACATCTCATCTCGACGATGTTTGTCGATGGCAACCATCGGATAAGTGGGGATGCCAAGTATCTTCTGCACAACTTCAGGTTTCATGGCATTTGGTTTATCCTGCTTGTTTGCCATTGCGAAAACAGGAACTTTAGGAGCATCTCTTTTGATAAGTTTGAGGATGTCCTTGCTAATGATCACATTCCTTAGTGTTGAATCGCAAACTAAGAAAATGACATCAGCTCCGTGGAAATAAAATCGCCATAACGTTCGAAAACGTTCCTGGCCAGCAAAATCCCAAAGAACAAGCGAGTAGTTACCGAATCGTATGTTCTCGACTGTTTCAAGATTCAAAGCTATTGTTGGAACATATTGAAGTGGCGGAGTATCTCCAAGTAGAAGGTGCAAAGTAGTCGTTTTTCCAACACCACCTTCTCCCACTAGTGCAATCTTGAGTCGAGTTGTGATAGAAGGTTCTATTAGTGCAACATATTTGTTTATTGCACCCTCAATACCTTCCTTTTTGAAATAGGCTCTGAGTG
>JBHLQJ010000090.1:0-10409 GCA_048884945.1 Candidatus Thorarchaeota archaeon
TCTTTATTTTCGTAGTGGGAGGGTACATTTTTCGTGCTTTCATGAAATCCAGCATCTGCTAAGCTATGATGATGCTTGCATCTTTCTTTCCCATTTCCTTAATTCCAGACTTTCCAGCGACACCAAACGCGGTGACAATTATCTGACGACCATCATCTAGGGTTTCACGGTCTTTGAGAAAGAGTACAGCTCCCACTCTTACAGACTTCTTTATCCTTGGTGTTCGGAAAGTATCAGGATTTATCCAATAACCCCAATCATGTGTGTATTCTAACCACTCGGTCATAAGAAATGCCCTCGGAATATTGTGTCGAACTCACGTATATTTTGACCACTATTTCCTCCATTTCCTAACTGCGATGACTAAGACAATCACTGCAACAATGCCAACAGCACCAATGATGAGCCAAGGCAGCATTCCTTCCATGAAAGGTATGGGTAGAATTGTTACTAGAACTACATCATATGCCACATTCCCAGAAGTGTCAACTGCAACCACTGTATAGTTGTATTCACCAGGGGGGAGATCTTCTATAGTTATGGAGAGAAACCAAGATGTGGAGGTTGTGGGACTTGATGTAAGTTCAGTTCCATTTCTCAAGATTGTATAGCTAAGAGGGCTAAGATCGGATGCCGTCCATTGTATCTCATGGGTTGTCATATCATCCACTCGAAACGAGATGTCGTCAGGATGTGTTATAGTGGGAGGAGTTGTGTCTCGAACAAGTACTCTGAAGGTAGCATCAGTTCTATAACCGTAGATATTCGTGGCATTTGCCCTTAGGGGATAATCGCCAATAGGTAGCATTACTCTACTGTAAATCACTTCATTATCCAAGTAGAAATCTGTAGAGTCATTTATCCATACGACATATGGTGCAGGACAATAGACATCAATACTATACACAAATGGAGCACCAAACTCTACATATTGATCCGATATTGGTTCGACCCACTCAACGGGAAATGGAGGGAACATAAGAGGATAATTGTCGACGTATCCAAAATTGTATGGAGTGTCCCCGATACCATCTGAATTTGCATCAGTACCAGTATAGTCAGACCAGTAGTTATAGTCCCAGACTGAAACGAGGCCATCTGTGACCACATTATATGTATTATTTGCGAAAATATTCCACTGAATGTAGTTATATTCTGATGCAATAGTCCGAATACCATATTCATTTTCATTCGAAGTATTGTTTTCCAAGATGGTTTCGAGTGGCCCTTGGAGTCGAAAACCAGCTTGCGCGTTCTCATTACAGGTGTTGTCAGTCAGTATGAGATATCTTGATAGGTATTTCATTTGAATTCCATGTTCTCCATTTCCACTGCAGTTATTCCCACTAATTATTCCATAATCTGAATGTGAGATGTAGATCCCTGTGAAGATGTTGTGTGAGCAGTGATTTTGTGCAATCGTAAAGTTATCAGAATCGTCCAACCATATGCCATATGAGTTGTAACTGATGTTGTTCCCACCCACAGTGAGGTTCGTACAACCCCTGCTTATGTTGAGTCCGTGAGCGAAGTTAGTAATCATATTATTTACGATTCTACCATTGGATGAGTTTTCTAAAAAGACACCATACGAAGGGGTCGCTGCAGGACCAATCAGATTGCATCCTCGAATAGTATAGTTCACACGAGTATTTGTAATTTTAATGGTGGCTTCCGGAGTAGGTCCCAATGTAATATCATAATTTTCGATGATATACGGGTTTTGCGCTGAACCATCACCAAGCCAATCCTCTGCCAAAGCGGTTGCTGAGAAATTAGCATCACCATCGATTGCTATTGGATCATGCGGATTGTTCGCCATGACTTTATGCTTTTGTATAGTAATTGTTGGACTCGTTTTATCAAACTCCACAACAGGAGTAATATTCAGTAAAAATGAGAGTACAATTAGCACAGATATGTATATGCAAACTTCTTTTCTTCTGAACAAGGAACTTCTCTCCTACTCTTTGACGAACAACGTTCTGTGTAATTGTGTGTTCGCCATACCTTGCGTTATACCAATTATGCTTCATTTGCATATTAATTCCAACTATTGTTGATTCACTATAGTTTAGGGAAACGACCATTCCTCAACTCTTATAGTAGAAGATTTGCAATGATGAAACATGTGCGGCCGTTTTGCTCTTTTGACAAATGCTCAGGCACTCATCCAGAGATTTTGTATAGAGGAAGTCATCAAAAGACCAGAACCCAGATACAATATTGCTCCAACTCAGAATGTAGCTGTTGTTGTTCAGAGAGAAACACGACAACTAACGGAGATGAAGTGGGGCTTGATTCCATTCTGGGCGAAAGATGTGAGCATAGGAAACCGCATGATCAATGCACGAGTAGAAACAGTAGCAAAGAAGCCTGCTTTTAGGACAGCACTCAAGAACCATAGATGCCTGATACTATCAGACGGATTTTATGAGTGGCAAAAGGTTGGGAAAATCAAAATCCCCACTCACATTCGTCTTAAGAGTCGAGATCCATTTGCATTTGCAGGATTGTTTGATTACTGGAAAACAAAATCAGGTAAGATATTGGAGAGCTGCACAATCATCACTACAATACCAAATGAACTCATGAGTCCGATTCATAATAGGATGCCATTGATATTGAATCCGGAGATGGAAGATACGTGGTTGGATCCATCGAGCCAAGATGTAGACGAGCTCATTTCGATGCTACAGCCATATGATTCTAACAAGATGGAAGCTTTTGAGGTTTCAGACTTTGTGAATTTTCCTAGTAACCAGGGACCACTATGTATCAAACCTGTAGACACACCATTTCTTGAGATGGCAGATAGATTGAATGCATCAAGTGGTAGTGCTTAAGTAACAGGAAGCATCCTAGTCACATATGGCGCATCCAGGGGTTATGCGAGACGAAGATGGAAGAACGCCTCACATCCGGCTAAGAGAAGGAGAAGCAGCTAGGTATGTCTTGCTGCCAGGATCTCCAGAACGTGCAAAACTCACAGCATCAATGTTTGATAAAGCTGAGGAAAAAGCGTTTCACAGGGAATATCTCTCTTTCACTGGCAAGTACAAGGGAATTGATGTCACTGTTATGTCAACAGGGATGGGAGTCTTTTCTGCTGTGACAGCAGTGGAAGAGCTTGCTGATATTGGTGCAGATACTTTCATTCGAATTGGTTCGTGTGCTACATATCAGAAGGAGATTAATCTCGGGGATAATATCATTGCGACTGGTTGTATCCGGGATGAGGGATGTACATTGGAGTTCGCACCACTCTCTTTCCCAGCAGTACCGAATCTCGATGTCCTGACTAATCTTATTGAATCAGCAAAAGAGATTGGTGCAACATATCATACTGGGATTGTAAGGACATGTGAAAACTTCTACCTTCGAGAACGCTCACCGAAACTCAATGAACAGTATGCAAAACTGGGTGCTGTAGCTCTTGAGATGGAATTATCTGCGATTTTGATGGCGGCGATAGATCTTGGAAAAAGGGCAGGTGGAATACTGACAGTAGGTTCTAACCTTGTGACCACCGAGAATCGATACAAGGGACAGAGAGTTGCTGAGTTTGAGTTAGGGGAGAAGAATATGATCAAAATTGCTCTTGAAACAATCAGACGTCTTGATGGGCAATAGGTTTCTTTTCTTCTGGAGATACGAATCCTTTTTCAACAAGTTGACAAGCAATCTCCCTAAAACCGGGACATTTACTCCACCGCATTTTATATTCACACTCCTCACATTCATGAAAGACCTCGTAACTCCTTTTGATATTCAGAACAGTAATGAAGCACAAATAGAGACCAAAGATGATTGCAATCTTGAATTCCAGACCAGGTGAAAATAACCCATTTGCAAGTAGAATAGACCAGCAAATACAAGCAAACGAAGATCCAAGGATAAATTTGGATGCAATCTTCGTTTTTGGTCCATAGTCAGCTAAACCTGATAGACTGAAGAGAAAATAAACAGCGCATCCCAATACTCCGCCCCAAAACAAATAGAACCTAACTAGTAGATTAGCGTTAATCAGCCAAATAGCCATCAGAAAAATCATCGCCGCAAAAAACGAGATGGTGTTGAATGTGCATCCGATGCACCATCTTCGTCCAAGAATCGTGACAGAGTGAGTGTCAAAATGATTACACATCGGATGATGTGCTGTAATAAAAGGATCAGTCACTTTAAGGAAAAGGAGAGGGTGTCGAAACACAGGACGTAAATTCAACACGAGTTTGCCTCGAGTTTTATCATCAAGAATCTCCTCACAGCGTCGTTGAGTAAACCCTCTCTTTTTCTCTTCCATTACAGTTCACACAGTAAATGTGTCAATGATTCATGATTCTATGGGAATCCTGGAAATAGACCAGCAAAGATTGCGGACCAGATGGCACCGAAAGCGAACAGGATTATTGCTAGGACCACGAGAAACATGATTATTCCACCCAATAACCATGCGACTAGTGCCCCTCCCCAACCGACCTCATGTCGACTTTTGATGAAGTACCAAGCGATGAAACAACCCAGACAGGGAATCCAGATAACCAGCGACATCAACAAGGAAGTAACAAAGGTTGTACTGAGGTCTCTATTCTGACCATTAACAAAGCCTAGTCCGATTCCAAGAAAGATGCCTTGGATAAGCAGGTTGACTATGAAGAACAGAGCTATAATCAATAGGATGTTCATAATTCCTATAGTGAATAACCATTCGAATTGCATACCCATTTCCTCGCGGGATTATAGCGTAACTGCGATAACTGCTATGATAAAAATCTACTGACTAAATGAATTAAATGAATTGTCTCATCATTTCGTCAACGAAGCTATCAATGTTCTGGGAGTTGATATTTTTCGCGGACAAGATTGTACCAACCCGTTTTTTCCGAGGAATATCATTCAAATCATCTAGGCTTGTGAAGGCTCCTAGGCGTCTGCCAAAACGATAGAGGAGCTGTTCAGCTTCATTTAGTGCAAGGAAGCGTTGGAGGATGGACATCATCCGATCCTTGTCTGCTGGCAACTGTCCTTTGAGGTCTGCAAATAAGTTCAGAATGTGATCGCTCACAAGATAGCTTGAGATTCCTTGAAGGTGCTCAATCAAAGTATGAAGTTCTTTTGCTGTTTCAATGTCATTGCATCTATCAAATTGACCGGACATCATCAATTCATACAAAGGAGCTCGAACTGGGAATGCTAGTGGCCGCAATCGAATGAAATCAGGATCAATTTTGTTTAATGCATCTGCTGATTCAATTGCATGCTCCTCAGAAAGGCTTTTTCCTCCTAATCCCGGCATTATATATTCTGATAATTCCATACCAGCCCCCTTCACCTTCATTCCAGCCTGAATATGAATTGATTTGGATGCACCCTTTCGTACCATTTTCAGTACACGATCAGAACCGGATTCTAAACCTATGTGAATTCGCGTTAGACCAGATTCATATAGAGAAACTAAGTCTGCAATACTCATCTTGTTAACAGTCGAAGAACGGGAATAAGATGTCACTCTTTCAATATCCGGGAATTTATCATATAGATGGCTCAATATTGTTGAGAGATTTTTTGCCCCGACAGCCAACGAATCCGCATCTTGCAGAAAGACAGACTTCATACTATGCCCCACCCAATGCATTGCAGAGTCATATGCAAGCGGTTCTTCAATTACGATGTTATCAGTAGGGTCGTCAAGAAAGTCTACATATTTCTTGACAAGATCAATATCGTGGAGTACATGCTCCAATGGACGAGTGGAGAATTCTGTTTCCTTATAGACAGGGCAAAACAGACAACGGTTCCATTCGCAATTTCGAGTGACACGAAGAAGAAGACTAGTTGCCTCACTTGGTGGTCTTATTGGACCCATCTCAAAACGATAATGATCCAGATGTGGCAATTCCTCTTTAGCCATAGTATATAGAGCTCCTAGTTCCACCTATGGAGATACACCTGTTAGTCTTTCCGTTTGCGGAGGTCAGTCTAAAGCTATTCTCTCTGATGTTTCGAGATACATTCGAAGTGTGTCCACATGTGAACGAAGCTGTGCAACACTTCCATCATGACCTAAAGTGAAAGAATGCGGACCTATTCGCCGTCCACGTTTAAATGCAGTATAGAAACATGCTTCGATTCCCTTTGCTCCCAAAGTATGTGCTCTCTCACCCACGGTCATAATGAGATCTAAGTCTTCTTGGGTTTCTATGCAGAGATAGTAGGCAGGTCGAAGTGGATGCGATATATCGGTGAATTTGACAATTCGAGACCCCTCTGGGAACTGTTTGTTCAGACAGGTATTACATCTCCAATCTCCACCTTCAGAAAATGAGTTGTAAACGAACTGAACACCATCAGTAGACCCGCAAGAATCGCAAGTTTTAACCATTGCAGTTCCCCTCGCGTTATTTCTTTGAGGGGTAATGAGTTCATTTCAAGAACTTGAGATGTTATGTTCTCTGCGTGATACAAGGTAAACCAATGGAAGAGTTTAATTAACTATGGTTAATGTTTTTAGTGAGGTTATTCGATGAAAGTCGCACGTTCGATTTGCTCTAGAGAGATGATGAAAGCAGATGTTCTTGATTCATCTGGTGAGAAGATTGGCAAGGTCGGGGATTTGACCTTTTCATTTGATGGAGAACTTAAGTTATCAAAATTCATTCTTTCGGGTTCTCGATGGGAAGAGTTCTTGGAATCAATAAAGTTTCGGCCAGATTTGGATCCGATATTTAATGAGTCATTAATAGAGAAGATTGATGACAATATCCACATAAATACGACTAAGAACTCTTTAAAAACCACATTAGAATCAGATGCGATCCCGACGGGAGATATCAGGCTATCGGATTTCATGAAGATGGACATTGTAGATAAGAATGGAAAGAAGGTAGGTCGGGCTATAGATGTTGATTTTGATATAGATGGATCAGTTTCAATGATTGTGGGTGGCAGCTTTATTGAGGAGAAACTTGAGGCTGCTGGACTAAAAACTGATGTAGACATCATTGTTCCTGGAGATGTAATCTCATCAATTGGTGAAAAGATTCATTTGCTTGTTTCAGAGGACACTCTGAAAACTACCATGGAAGACGCTTTGAAGACGGAAGACGTTATTCAAGCACAAACGGAGAAGGTGGTTCGTCACGACGTGATAAAAGTTCGACTCTTTACTCATCGACCAATGTAAAGTGCTTTACAACTTAAATGAGGGAATTGTTTCATAAACTCCCCATTTTTTAAAACAATATTCTCAAATACGGAAATTGGTAATGTAAGACTACTTACATTATAAGCTGGGAACTGATAATTGATAGATCTAGAAAATAGTGCAAAGTTATTGTCTGAATTTGGTCTTACACCATATGAGGCTAAGGTCTATATTTCAGTGCATAAACAAGGGCTTACAACCGCTAGTGCTATCGCAAAGACCGCAAAAATACGTCGCGAGGAAGTATATAGAACGCTGCCAAAACTTGAAAGAGCTGGCTTGATAGAACGCGTTCTTGGGAGACCAACCAAGGTAAGAGCATTGCCAATTGAGGATGCCCTCTCCATACTTATTACTCGGAAAGAGGAGGACGTAAACAGAGAACTTCGAAAGTTAATAGCTAAAAAAAGCGAGTTACTTAATCTATTTCAGAAGGAACCCATAGAAACAAAAAACAATGAGGATAAGTCACATTTTACCCTAATCTCTGAAAAAGATGCTATCGAAAAAAGAATCATGTTTCTGATTAAAAAATCGACCAGATCCATTAATTATGTGGATACTTTTGAAAATTCATTTCGGTTTGTTCTCACATTTGCTGAAGAACTGCTGACAGCAACGAAAAGAAACATCGAAATCAGAATCATTACTGAATACCCTGACAATGTGAGTCTCATTCCAGATGCCTTGAGAAAACATGTTCCTGAAGATTCGTTTGATATCCGCTATTTTGATGACTTGCATAGCAACTATATCCTGTTTGATGAAAATCAGGCTCTAATCACAACCTCAGCAAGAAGGTCGATACCTAATGGCAGGTGTCTTTGGACTGACGATCCCAGTCTGGTTGGAATTGTTCAGAAAGATTTCGATAAACTTCTTAGAGAGTCTGTTGATTGGAGGGAACTCGAAGTAACATCTGATGCGCAACTAACGAGGATTCTTAGGCAGCTGAAGCCGAGAGATCATGCGATTCTCATTTACGAGTCAAATGAAGCAAAGCACAACACATTATTTTCATACCTTCAAAAGGGTCTTGCGAAAGGGGAGGCTGCAATCTACGTTTGTTCCGAAGAAACTCCAGATGAGATTAGAGAGGCTATGAACGAATTTGGAATTGAAGTTGAAAAATACGAAAACCGTGAAGCTCTAAAGATTTTACCCTACACTGAAATGTACATCAAAGATGGCAGTTTCAGTCTCGATTCAGTTATGGAGGTATGGGGCAAATCCTATGATGATGCCATGTCTAAAGGATTCAGTGGGATGCGTGTTACAGGTGAAATGAGTTGTTTTATTGAGCACGACCTGGTAGAGGAACTAATTGACTATGAACAAGCACTTCATACTGTTCTGGATATCCCCATGATAGCGATTTGTGCCTATAATTCAGATGTATTGACAAGTGTTGAAAACCCAATTGACATCTACTCGGAACTTGTGAAAGCTCACGGGAAGGTTCTCTTTGCCGGGAAGGATAATAACGTGGGAAAGATTGAGATTCGTGCGAGTTAGAATCGTTTTTCTAAATTGGAACATATACGTGTTGACGCATATCTTGAAGGCACGGATATCGTTTAATTAACCTCTTCTTGAGAAGTTTCCTGAGTGCATATCTAACAGTTCTGGGAGCGAAGGGAACTTCATCCAATAATTGTTTTGGAGTCACACCATCTTTTCCATTAGATCTCAAAATTGTAAGGACCATCTCTTGACTCTTCGTTAGTTTGTTTGATCTTGGATCAAGTCTAATATCCATATTTGTCTCCATAATAATCACTTCAATCTCTTTGATGATTTTCTAAGCAAAATATGATTTAAGCATGTGTGACTGTGAAGCTACAGTAACAATTTTCGATTATCATTAGAGTGGGATATTCCCGTGCTTCTTTGGAGGTCTGTTCTGACGCTTACTCTCCAACATATCTAAGCCCTTACAAATCAATGAACGAGTTTCTCTCGGGAAGATGACTTTGTCCACATAACCAAGACCAGCAGCAACATATGGATTGGCAAATTTGTTCCTGTACTCTTTGACTAGCTGCGCTCTCTTCTTCTCCTTGTCCTTTGCTCGCTCAATTTCACGACGGAATATTATGTTGATTGCTCCATCTGGACCCATAACTGCAATCTCAGCTGTTGGCCATGCATAGACCAAATCTGCGCCAATGTGACGAGAAGCCATAACATCGAAAGCGCCACCATACCCTTTCCGCGTGATGATTGTGATCATGGGTACTGTAGCTTCAGCGAAGGCATAGAGGATCTTTGCTCCATGACGGATAATTCCACCATATTCTTGCGCTGTCCCAGGAAGGTAGCCTGGAACATCCATAAAGGTGATGATCGGTATGTTGAAGGCGTCGCAAAATCGGACAAACCGAGCACACTTGTCTGATGCGTTGATGTCGATAGTTCCTGCGAGATGAGCAGGATTATTACCAACAATTCCCACTGCACGACCATCAAATCGAGCAAATCCAACCATCATGTTCTGAGCCCAGAGAGAATGAACTTCAAAGAACTCGCCATTATCCGCAAGTTTTCGAACGACATCTCGCATGTCATAGGGTTTGTTTGGGTCATTTGGAACCAGTTCATCAATAGATTCATCCACATCATCAGGACCATGACCAGTGTCAATGCGTGGTGGGTCCTCTAGGTTGTTCTGAGGTATGTAACTGAGGAGCGTCTTGATTTGGTCAAAACACTCGTCCTCATCCTCACTGGCAAAATGTGAAACGCCACTAATTGATGAGTGCGTCATTGCTCCCCCAAGTTCTTCGAATGTTACCTCCTCGCCAGTAACAGTCTTGATGACATCAGGACCGGTGATGAACATGTGCGCAATGTCCTTGACCATTAGAGTGAAGTCAGTAACTGCAGGACTGTAAACAGCACCTCCAGCACATGGGCCCATGATAGCGGAGATTTGAGGGATGACTCCGCTAGCAAGTGTATTCAGTCTGAAAATCTTGCAATAACTGACGAGTGACTTTATCCCCTCTTGCACACGAGCTCCTGCTCCTGCATTCAGACCAATCAGAGGAGCACCAGCCTCCATGGCTAGCTCCATAATCTTTACGATTTTTTCACCATACATCTCAGCGAGAGAACCACCCCAAACAGTGAAGTCTTGGCTGAAGATGAAGACCTTTCGACCATTGATGGTTCCAAAACCAGTAACAACACCATCTCCAAGTAC
>JBHLQJ010000091.1:0-10377 GCA_048884945.1 Candidatus Thorarchaeota archaeon
TTCGCCTTGTAAAAAAAGGGTCTTAGCTTCCGAGTTTGTAGAACCTACACTATCAAAATATTTCACACGAGGGTGAAGCATTCTTGTCTTGAAACAATCAAAGTCAATACTCAATCGTTGTCACCAAGTGTTGAGAATATAGCTATTTGAATTCGAGGGAGATTTACAGAATCGATTATAGAATTCAATCATCAATGTTGAAAGTTAGTTTTCATACGATAAAAATGAATCCTATCATTCCCATATTATTCAGCTAGAGAAGAAACTACAAATGATGTTATTCAGTTCGCTTTCTAATTATAGAGGTTCAATAGACTAAATCCAAACCCATGCCAACAGGAACCAATATAGTCCGAGTATGAAAGCAATAATCCAAATGCCAATTGTAAGGAACATAAAGGGTCGTGTTTTCTTCAATAGTTTTAGTGGCATTCCTTGTTTCATCAGAAAAATGACAACAAGTACTGCACCTAAGCTAATTGCCAAAATCCCCAATATATCATGAACAATCTGATACCAGAAGGTTATCGGATTGCCAAGCATAATGGATAGTCTCTCAAATGCTCTCGGTATCATCCAAACACCAACAGTAAGAATGTGTATCAATACTACACTGTATACTGCTTTGTGGTGCAGTTTAAAGTGCATTCTACGCGCACCATAAATCCAACCAATAATTAGTGCAAAGAGCACAATTATCTCCAAGACAAGAATGAAATATGGAATAGGAATACCTAGGATTTCTTGCATTTTACTTTCTCCATTTACTTTGTTTCAATCTCACTGACACTTCCTCTTGTTGTAAACAAACTAGATCTCAGTGTTGTACCTTTGCCTTCGTGTGCCGACACAATCGCAGACCCAATCATACCCCATGGACAAAATCTAACGTGTAGATTTTGATACGCTTCAGAATCATGAATTCTTGAAAAGGCACAACCATTTGTCGCAACAGTGATTTTTTCACTGTCAACATTTGTACGAGCGAATTTTACAAATCCATGCTCTTGAATATAATCAGCAAATCCTTCTAGCTTTTCTGATAATGAAACGTTTAGATCCAGGAGATGCTCGGGAAGATATGCTGCTAGAATATCAGACATACGAATGAATACATAATCCCGGATTGCAGCATCGCCTAAAATATCGATGAATACGCTTTCATATCCGAATATTGCTGCACGGAGTTTCCAGATTTCCTCCATCGTTAGGTTCGTAGTAGAACCGCTTGCCTGAGCAAGTTCCACTTTCTTGTGAAAATCCGATAGAAAATCTTTGAGTTCTTGAACAAGGGTATCAGAAGTTGTCACACTAGAAAAAATCTCAGGAAGGAATTCGTGGACATAATAAACCATTCGAGGTAAGACGTGTTCATCTAGGACTTTGGGACCAATCAGTTCAGTTCCAACTGCTTCATAGGCATCTAGAATACCCATGTATAGGAAAACTGCTTCGAGTTGTTGACCACCTTGTGATTGAGATTTTGAGCTCATTAGTAGAACCATTCTGCTGTTCGTCAACGTCGCTTATATTTCTCATCTATGGTTTCTAAGGACTCACTAATTCATGTAACTCAAAAAGGGTCATCCCACTAGTGTTAATCAGAGAAATCCCCGAATTTCCTTTGCCTTTAGCTTTCGCAAAGAAGCGTTTGAACGGCCTACGAGTGAGTGATTTGAACATAGATTCTATGTTCTTGATAATAGAGGATATGAAAATAATTGATTTCTGAGAGATTGCACCACCTTCTTTTTCAGTGATACGTCCATCTGTTGAGAAGATGATTTTTCCTATTGCGCTTTCTTCTGACGCAAATGCAATTTTCGCTTCAAAACTATCGGCATAACATATGGTAGTAGCAGCCTCATACACATTTTCCTTTGGAATACCCATTGCTCCACAAACAACACTCAAGACTCGGCCCCCGTTACATGCAACCACTGAATAGTCATCTGACTCAATGAAGAAATACGAATAATCTTGGTCGAATCCGAAACTCTCGAAAACTTTCTGTAGAGTTGTATGAACCAGTAGAAATTCACGTACTTGCGCGTCTTTAAACAATGGTTTTGGTCTAGAGAAACTCGTTATGATTGAATTATCATAGGAATCCACCAAAAAAGCAAGTGGAATATCACTTCGTCCTTCAAGTGATTCCAGAACATACGAAGACAACTTTTCATTACTGAAAAGTTGAGTGTTGACTCGTTCTATATTCTCCTTTATTTTCTCCTTTTCTTCTGAGGATAACTGCATTCCCTCAATCACTGGCATTTTAACATTCAGAAGAATATTCATGATCTTGTTCATAGCCTCACGGGCAAGGTTTTCAGGCGCTTTTCTATCAAATATACCAACAAGCAGGCGGTTAGATTCAGGATATTGAAGATACAGGAAATACTCATTCCCAGTTGAAAATGATTCGAGCACATCTGAACGTGCGTGTGTACTGAAGTCTTGAATAGCAGAGAGAAATCCTGAAGAGAGAACTGCTTTATCATCATCACTGGATGAAAGGTTTCTGCTGTAGTGATACTGCAGGACACTACGATTGATTAAAAATATCTCTCTAAGCATCTCACCGTGTGAATGTAGATAGAACATAAGAAGAAAGCGGTTGATGAACCATTTTGGGAAAGGATTATCTACTTTTTTCATTCATATCATAGAACCAAGGTGTTGACGATGAAGAGAAGAATGATTCTACTAGTTTTTTCAGTTTTATCGATAATAGTCCTAATTCGAGGCACCCCTGTAAATGCACACACACCCGGTCCGATTAGTCTCTCATACGATTTCGAGAGTCAGGAATTGACAGTGCAAGTTACGCATAATGTTGAAGATGTAAATGCTCATTATATCTATCAGATAGTTGTCGAGAAAAACTCAGTCGTTGTTTTAACAAGGGATTACACGACTCAGAACACAACATCCGGAATGTCCGCAAGTTATGAGATAACAGCAGCTCATGGTGATATACTCCGTGTTACTGCAAAATGCATCGTTTCTGGTCAAGCATCGAATCAAATCACTGTGATTGATCCTGATAGTACTGAAACAATCACAACAAATGGAGGAGAGCTATTGATTAGCCCAACCATGATAATTGCAGTGACAGTCATCGCTCTTGGAGCTGTTGCGGTGATAGTGATGTTCCTAAGACGTCGATAATTTTTGGATTTCAGAAACTTAGGTAACATCAATTGCACCTTCAGGTGCAGGTTCCACCAACAGCTCCACTTCTTTCAGCATCTGCAGCTCTGTTTCTTTGTTCTTGAAAAAGACATAGAAGAGAATGATTGCTAGGACATAAAGTCCTGAAACCAAAAGATAGGGAATACGATAAAGACCAAGAGCAAGTAACCAACCCCCAATATTTGCGGCAATAGCTCTTACAAGAGAGTCTGCTGAGCGAACAACTCCAACAGCAGTTGCACGCTCTTCTTTTGTGAGACCCTCCATGAAGAATGCATTTGAAACCGGACCAGCCATATTCATCAGAACGTTTCTTGCGACATAGCCAAGAACAGCGAATTGCAGAGTATCAGCCCATGATAATGTAAGCAAAAATGGGATTGAAAGTGCCTCTGTCAACACCACCGTTCGAACCTTACCAATTCTGTCAGCAAGTGCCGGAGCTAGAAAATTACCTGAAGAGAGAATTATTGTATTGATTCCAAAAATTAGACCCAAGAGCCCAGAGTCAACTGGGAATTCGTGTGTGAAGAACAGATTGAAGAAAATCACAATCATACCTGCGCCTAAGCCAACTGTCGCAACCGTAGAGGCGTACTTAGTTATGAAGCCCCAGTTTTTGACATTCCTAAGTGCCAACCGAGGGGGAATATAGGATGGAGTATCGGTTGACATTTGAGTAATAAGGGCTATTGCTAAAACACTTGGAATCAAACTCAACCACAAAGTGTACCGATAGGGAAAAACAAAAGGGGTTCCTGATTCAATGCCAAGTACTCCTGCGAAAACTTGTGGCATGTATCCACCAATTAGATTTCCAGCTAAGACACCAAGCAATGATACTCCGCCTGCAAACCCGAATAAATGTGCACGTTCACGATCAGATGAAAGATCAGTGACGTATGGAAACCATGCAACTTCCCTAAAAGCACTGGACAACCCTAGGAAAATCTGAGACAAAATCAAACCCACAGGATTGAGTGTTGTATATTGGACTATTAGCACTATGAAGCCAACATAATTAGCTACAAGAATGATCTTCTTTCGGCTAGCCCTATCAGATAGCATTCCAGCTATGATAGCAATTCCAGCAGTAGCAAACATTGACACAGAGAGGAAAAAACCGATAAAGTCCTCAGGGAATCCCACGTCTTTCAAATAAAGATTGAAGATAACACCACTAATTCCCCATGAACACGCGCTCAGGAATGCTGCAGCGATGTATAGTTTGGCATCCCTTCCGAAGAGTTGAAGCTTTTCAATATAGCTTAGCTTCACCTCATCGTGCATTGTCAAAATCCCCAGAATTAACCATTATTGAAGGGACTGCCATTCAGCATTCCCTTTATGCATTATCAATTGAGCACAAACAGTAAGACTAAATCGAAGTATTGAGGATTCTAGCAGTATGAAGATTATTGACCTGCGCAGTGATACCATCACTCAACCAACCGACGAGATGATTGAAGCGATTGTGAAAGCTCACCAATCAGGGAGATTTGGTGATGATGTAATCGGTGAGGATGAAGTAGTCAACGAGCTGCAGGAAAAAGCAGCGAAAATCTTGGGTAAAAAGGCGGCTCTTCTAGTTACTTCTGGTACGCAGGGTAATCTCATCTCTCTTCTTGCACAGACCAAGAGAGGTGACGAAGTAGTTGTTGAAGAACAATCGCATACATTCATGTTTGAAGCGGGCTCGATGGCATCAATAGGAGGACTCTATCCAAAACCTGTGAGAGGAAAGAGAGGGTACATACTCCCTGAAACGCTTAAGTCAGTCATCAGCCCGGATGATGCACATTATGCAAAAACAAGTCTGGTTGTCTGTGAAAATACGCATAACTACGCAGGAGGCACAGTGACACGGCCTGAACAGGTCAGAGCACTAGCATCTGTGGCTCATGATCACGGTCTCAAGGTGCATTGTGATGGAGCCAGATTATTCAATGCAGCAGTCGCATTAGACGTGCCAGCAGCTCGTCTAGTTCATGATGTGGATTCGGTTCAGATCTGTCTGAGCAAGGGTCTTTCAGCCCCTGTTGGATCAATAATAGCTGGATCTGAAGAATTCATTCATGAATCACATAGACTACGAAAGAAACTAGGTGGGGGAATGCGTCAAGCAGGTATTATCGCGGCCCCTGGAATAGTAGCGCTTGAAAAAATGATTGATCGGCTCAAAGAAGACCACGACAATGCGAAGTTGCTCTATAACAAAATAAAGCATATACCGAACCTAATTGTTGAGGAACCTGAAACAAACATCCTATTTCTAGGACTCGAAAATTTATCGATTACTCAAATGAATCTAGCAAATGAACTCGCAAAAGAGAACATCAAGGTCTATGGGGGCTATGGCGTTAAGACAAGAATGGTTTTGAATAGAATGGTGGAACGAGAGGATATTGATAGAGTAGTAAAGGCACTCGAACGGTTACTCAAGTGAGAAGAGAAATCATGTTTACAGCCGTTTCTTCGCGTCTTCAATCATTTTAGCGATATGGTCATTCCATGTTGGTTCAAGTTGGCGGGCTTTTTCAGCACAGCCTATACATTCGCCGTATTTCTCCATTCTATACAAAAGACGACTTTTGTAGAACCATGCATGCGCATAATTTTCGCTCATCTCTATTGCTTTGTCGTATGCCTTTAATGCATCTTCATATTGGCCATTGGCTTCATAACTCCGGGCTTTTCTATAATATTCATAACGTGTCTTTGGACTTCTGTCAAACACTTCCATCATGCCTCCCAAGTGCAATATAATTAGGAAAATAATCAGATAAGTTTTGCACATTTCCGTTCTAGTACTGACAACTTAGGAAGGCTCTTCACAGAGCTCTAGCAAGACACCTCCCGAGCTTTTTGGATGAATGAAGGCAATGAGCATATTATGGGCACCAGTTCTTGGTTCGTTATCAATCAAACGTGATCCAGCTTCGCGATGCCGTGCAAGTGCTGTATTGATGTCAGTCACTCTTATTGCGATATGATGGATACCGCTCCCACGAGTTTCGAGAAACTTTGCGATTGGGCTGTCATCTGCAGTCGGTTCTAGAAGCTCAATGCGACTTTCACCAATCTTGAAGAATGCTACGCGAACCTTTTGGTCTACGACCTCTTCAGAGCCTGTATATTCGAGTCCTAGAACATTTTCATAGTAATCGAGCCAATTCTTGATACTATCCACTGCAATCCCGATGTGATCTATTTTTTCAATTGACATGATTTGACTTCTCCTCTCATAGGATATCTGGTGCCTTATATTCACCAAAGACCTCTCTTAGGACTCCACATATCTCACCTAGTGTAGTGTAGACCTTCACAGCTTCAATGATTGGAGGCATAAGATTACTATCACTCTTGGCTTTATTTCTTAAAACTTCCAAGGCTTGTTTCACCCTCCTGTCATCCCTCATCGATCGTAGTTTCTTTAATTCAGCCAATTGTTCTCTCTCAGCTTCAGGGTTGATGCGAAGATAGTCAAATTGGGATTCTTCATCAACCTTGAACTTGTTTACACCAACTACGACTCGTTTTGATCCATCTATACTCTTCTGAAATTGATAAGCTGCATCATGGATTTCCCGTTGAATGAACCCTTTTTCGATGGCTACTGGTGCTCCACCCATTTCATCGATCTTCTTGATATACTCAACTGCTTTCCGTTCTATCTCATTAGTTAAGCTCTCAACATAATAGGACCCAGCCAACGGATCTATTGTTTCACATACTCCTGATTCATATGCGATGATTTGTTGCGTACGTAGAGCAATTTGGACCGATTCTTCAGTGGGCAATGAGAGAGCTTCGTCCCTAGAGTTCGTATGAAGTGATTGGGTTCCTCCAAGAACAGCCTGCAGAGCCTGAAGCGTGACTCGAACAACATTATTGTCCGGTTGTTGCGCAGTTAGTGTGCATCCAGCAGTCTGTGTATGAAATCTCATTTTACAGGAATCATCTTCCTTTGCCTTGAAGCGCTCACGCATTATTCTGGCCCAAAGTCTTCGCGCTGCTCTGAATTTAGCAATCTCTTCAAGAAAATCACTATGGGATCCAAAGAAGAATGATAGTCGTGAAGCAAAGTCATCAACATCTAATCCTGCATCAATTGCGGCTTGGGCATACGCAATCCCATCAGCCAAGGTGAATGCGACTTCTTGTAC
Organism: Candidatus Thorarchaeota archaeon; assembly: GCA_048884945.1. Taxonomy (GTDB): domain Archaea; phylum Asgardarchaeota; class Thorarchaeia; order Thorarchaeales; family Thorarchaeaceae; genus SMTZ1-45. Next base: position 7,362 of record JBHLQJ010000091.1, read on the forward strand.
TGCAGTTGAACCAGCTTCACGAATATGGTATCCTGAAATTGAAATGGTGTTCCAGAGAGGCATATTTTGACTACAGAACTTGAAAGTATCAGTTATCAATCTCATAGAGGGTTTGGGAGGATAAATGTACGTGCCTCGAGCAATATATTCTTTCAAAATGTCATTTTGTATGGTACCGCGAAGCTTGTCCATAGACACACCTTGCTTTTCAGCTACCGCGATGTACATAGCTAGAAGAACTGCTGCCGGCGCATTGATAGTCATTGAAGTACTCACTTTATCAAGAGGTATTCCCTCAAACAAGACCTCCATATCAGCGAGTGAATCGATAGCTACACCAACTTTGCCAACTTCACCTTGGGCAATTGGATCATCGGAGTCATAACCAATCTGGGTAGGCAAATCGAAAGCAATTGAGAGACCAGTCTGTCCGTGATCTAGAAGAAAGTGAAATCGTTTGTTTGTTTCCTTTGCAGTGGCAAAACCACTGTACTGGCGCATAGTCCAGAAACGTCCTCGATAACCAGTTGGTTGGACACCGCGAGTATACGGATATTGTCCCGGAAATCCCAGATCTGTTTCATAGTTCAGATCCTTCAAATCCAATGGGGAGTAAAGTCGATTTATCGAGAGGCCAGAGATTGTTGTGAAATTCTCTGCACGTTCAGGATATCTCTCAACTGTCGTAGCCACAATCTCATCTTCCCACTTCTTTATAGAGTTTCGGAGCTTTGAATCGTCTCCCATGAATCTCACCTACTCTCACTAAACAAGAACTCTGCTATCAGCTGTTCAGCTACTGAATATGGGTCTTCTTTTCGATTTGCAATCTTCTTAATTGCAGCTTCGTACTCAGGGCGACCTTCTAACTTTAGATATAATTCCCTAGTGAGTCTATACCTCATCAATTCGCGTAGTTCATCACGAGTGCGTTTCAGTCCTTTCTGCTCAAGTAGTCCACTATCTTTCAAGAATTGAAAATGTTCCAAGATTTTATCAATAACCTTAGGCACTCCTTCGCCAGTCCGGCAGTTCGTCAGCATCACTGGTGGACGCCAAGCCTTCTCACGTGGGTCTATGTCCAACATAGCATTAATCTCTGTGACCTTCTTGTCAGCACCAAGAAGATCCATCTTATTGACAACAAAAATGTCTGCAATCTCCATGATTCCGGCTTTAATGGCTTGAATATCATCTCCACTCCCGGGGACATCGGTAACAATCACAGTATGGGCTAAATCGATAATCTCAACCTCTGATTGTCCTGCTCCAACAGTTTCAACGAAGATGATTTCTTTTCCAAATGCATCAATAGCTCGAACTGTGTCAGAAGTTGCTCTTGCTAGTCCTCCAAGATGTCCACGAGTGCCCATACTCCGAACATAGACTTCTTTGTCCAAGCTATGTTCTTGCATTCTAATCCTATCACCTAGAAGAGCGCCTCCAGTGAATGGACTTGTTGGGTCAACGCAAACAATTCCAATAGTTTTGTCTTTTTTTCGAAACTCAGTTGTGAGTCTAGCGACAAGAGAACTTTTTCCTGACCCTGGAGGTCCAGTGACACCGATAATATGAGCTCTACCAGTGTGTTTGTACAACTTACTGAGCGCGTCTGTGGCTTCAATATCTTCATTTTCAATGAGAGAGATAAGACGAGCTAGTTCTCTCCTTTTACCGTTCAACACACCCTTGACAAGTTCAGTCACTGCCACAGCTAATTCCTCAGATCTAAGAATTACAGCTTGACATTTGCCTTGATATACTCGACAATCTCATCTAGAGGAGTCCCAGGACCAAAAATAGCTGCTATTCCAGCCTTTTTCAGCTCAGAGATATCATCTTCTGGGATTATACCACCTCCTACAACAAGAATGTCTTCAATACCTTCCTCTTTCAAGAGCTCCATAATCCTTGGAAACAATGCATTATGAGCTCCACTTAAAATACTGAGCCCAATGCAATGTACACCTTCATCGAGAGCTGCGCTGACAATCATCTCCGGAGTCTGTCGGAGACCGGTGTATATGACTTCCATGCCCGCATCACGAAGAGCACGAGCAACAATCTTTGCGCCTCTATCATGTCCATCAAGGCCTGGTTTTGCTACAAGTACACGAATCTTCTTGGACGAACTCACAAACCCACCTCAGGTTGATGATTTGTTTGGTGATGGCCTTGGGAATGATATAAAGTCGTTGATTTAGTGTGCTTTAGTCTTCCATGATGTGGACGACATTCTCACGACCTTCACGGAATCTTCTGACCAGTCCCCGTTCCTCTAAGTTGTTCAGAATAAGGCTGACCTTTGCTTGAGACATATCAAACTCAGTATACAAGTCCTTTTGTGGACAAGACCCCCCCTTTTGTCGGATGACCTCCAAAACCTCCTCTTCTTCGGAGGTGACTCCAACAAATTTGACTGCCCCAATTCGTCTAAGCCGTTGGTATACTTTTGGACCACCTATAGTAAGAACAACCCCGCCTATAACGCCTAGAACTGCAATTAATATAGATTCTACCAGAAATGAGCCCAATGGTGCGGATTGCGAATTTGGAAACTGATACTTGATGATGAAAGCTCTCTCCTGTCCAACTTGAAGTGATTCGATATACCATACAAATGCAATCGAAGAGCCATCTGTATAGTTTGAATTAGCAGCAGGAAATAATGGTACAACAGACTCTCGGGATAGTAAAGCATCTTGAGGAAGAACCGCAATGAATGTGAAATTAGAAAAATCAGTAAGTGGACGTACATAGAAAACAAAGGTTTCTAAGTATTTACTCAAATCGAAGCTAAGTTCCCGGTCCTGCTGAAGATCTACCGCTTCAACCTCGACTTCTACCCATACAGATTCGTTTTCTTCAAGAGGAGAATTAAGAAAGACAATAATCTCAGTATATCGGTTCTGAAGTTCTGTGTTAGAGGTGATCGAAGTGCCATTTGCTTGAGAGCTAATAATTTCTATATCCAGCGAATCAATTCTGAATGATATAGATGTGATACTTGAAGACC
>JBHLQJ010000092.1:0-10267 GCA_048884945.1 Candidatus Thorarchaeota archaeon
GATATCAACACAATAAGTATTAGGAAGAAAGCAGGCCATCCGAATCTGGAATTTTTTCTGCCCCCTTGCTTCTGAGCAATGGTCATATTACAATTCCACCCTTCTAACTTTGTTCTGCCAATCTCATGCGCTTAAATAAGCATACCTAGATGTAACACGCCACTATGAAACAGTTCTAAATGACTGAAACTCATAATAGTTGGGATCAACATAGACGAAACCTAGAATCAGATTACCGCGTATCTCATCAAACTTGTACACGCCAAAAACTAACTCCATGCCCCGAGTTCTCCATTTCAATTTGCCACGCGCTAGGTAGTTGCGGAATATGGCACGGCACTGCTTTCGGATTGTGCTGAACAGGTTCTTGTACCTTCTTCTCTGCGATGATCGAATCCCCCATCGTTCCAGAATAAATCGATTCGCTAAGCTGTTGCTTGAAACTAGGATGGATGCTCTTTTCTTTTGTAGCCTTTGTTGATTCTCTTGAAGCATGCTGTACAGGCACTCAGGAATGTTGGCTAGAATTGATGTTGTTATTCCCGGTTCTCGATATATCGAGTCTTTATTTTCCAAGATACCCATCTCTCACCTTAATCAGGTACCCTCTCATTTGAAGACCCCCAAGTTCGTGGGTTTCTCACATGAACACCGCGGCTTGATGGTAAGTGTTATAAGGCATCTTCAAGACGCGAACACGCCTCAGACCAGTCAGATGAGGTTATAGACCATGTCCGAAGATTATAGACATATTATCCGAATGTCGGGAAGCGACATTGATGGGCAAGAAAACTTGCTACAGGGGCTAACTCGCATCAGAGGAGTTGGCATAAGGTTATCCAAATCAATAATCACGCAGCTTGGAATGGACCCTACACAGCGGCTCGGCTTCCTAACTGATGCTGATATTAAGAAAATTGAGAAGATAATCAAGGATCCCATGGCCTCCAATTTTCCTGACTGGTATGTTAATCGTCCACGAGATAGAATGAGCGGAAGAATGTTGCACCTGACTGGTTCTGACCTTGACTTTGCTCAAAGAAATGACATTGACCGACTCCGTAGAATCAAATCCTGGAGAGGCGTCCGACACTCCCTAGGTCTCAGAGTTAGAGGTCAGCATACTAGGACAACCGGGCGCGGTGGAGTGGCGGTAGGAGTTTCAAGAAAGAAAGCATAGTCGAGGGAAAGAATCATGGGTGATCCGCGTTCACAGAAAAAGAAGTATGTTGCTCCTAAGACACCTTTTGACAGTGATCGGTTCGAACAGGAGCTTCAGATGGTTGGTATCTATGGACTAAGAAATAAGAAGGAGCTTTGGAAACACAGGACAGAACTATCAAACTACCGTAGACAGGCTCGTAATTTGCTTGCACTTCCTGTTTCTGAGAGAGCTCAGCAAGAACGTGAGCTGGTAGACAAACTCGCCCGCCTTGGTATTCTTACTACTGAACCAACTCTTGATCATGTGCTTGACCTCACTATGGAGAATCTACTTGAGCGACGTCTGCAGACACTTGTCTTCAGAAAAGGCCTTGCAAGCTCGATGCATCATGCTCGGCAGCTTGTGACTCATGGTCATATAGCTCTTGCTACAGCAAGAATCGATACTCCTCAGCGAATTATCGCAATCGCTGAAGAGGGTAAAATCCAATACTCTCCAAAGTCAGCTCTTAACGATGCATCTCATCCTGCAAGGATCGCTGCATCTGATGCAGCCACTCGTGTATCTGCTGCACGTCTTGAGGAAGCTGAAGACTTTGAACGTCCAAGAAGATTTGATGAAAAAGAGCCTGTGACTGATGAGGATATTGAATCAGAAGGAGATGAGCATATTGAGTAAAGATGATAGAGACAAGTGGGGCGTTGCTCACATATTCGCCTCATACAACGACACCATCATCATGATTACTGATATTACAGGTGCTGAAACACTCGCTAGATATTCTGGTGGAATGATGGTGAAGGCTGATAGGAATGAGTCATCTCCTCATGCAGCAATGCAAGCTGCTTTTCAAGCTGCACGCGAAGCTAAAGACAAGGGTATCTACGGTATCCATATCCGGGTACGAGCCCCTGGTGGTCATGGTCCCAAAACACCTGGTCCTGGAGCACAAGCTGCTATCCGTGCACTCAGCAGAGCTGGATTACGAATTGGCATTATCGATGAAGTGACACCAATGCCTCATGATGGGACAAGAAAGCCTGGTGGTCGTCGAGGCCGAAGAGTGTAATCGGTTTTGATTCATCCACTATTCTCTGTGCTAGAAATTGTACCATTTAGCAACAAGACCATACTGTACACCACTATTCGTCTTATCAGCTCGTGCAAGTGGTCTTGTTAGATGTCTTTGGGCTCTCACAGGTGGTAGATATAGTCCAATATGGATGTCTCTTTTACTACGTGATTCAGTTTTTTTGATTTCTGTATCTTTGTACCCACATTTCACGCACTTGTACCCTTTTCCAGTCCCTGCGCTTTTCATTCTCTTGCCACATTGCGGGCAAATGGGGTTTGAAAAATCAGATATTTCTGAAAGCTCGTCAACCTCTAAGCCTTCGAGGTTAAGGGTCCAACCATGAGTTCTAGAAGCAGGACGAACACTCGCATGGACCTTGACAAAATCACCTACTCTTAGCTTCATTACAATCTCTCGAAATTCACCTGAGGGTTCATACGCAGCACAATCTATCCTGTAACCTTCACTCACGATACCAAAGATACTATGACCACCTTCAATCATTCTGGGTTCAGTATCTACTCTACCACTTACTACCGCTGCCATGTATGGTCGTAAATCCCTTATAGGTACATGATGGTTCAAATGTTCCCCGGTTCCTTGATTTGATCTAAATACAACCCATCTGTCAACATTCTGTTTACTCTTTACCTGCCTGCCAGCTTCGATGACCGAGGTTGCGGACTCTCCACGGATTCCAAAAAGCACAGGGTCAGGTCCATGAGGCTCAATCAGTATCCTATTAGTTGATGGGTCTATATTTGAAAAAAGGCAGTTCCTCATCGTTTTGTCCATTGTGAGCACTGAATCAACGTCGACTCCCCTTTCCTCATCACAGTCTTTCAATGCTCGATAAGCAATGTATTCGTAAGTATAATCTCCTTTAAGGTTGTTAGCAACTGCTGATAAGGCTCCAATTAAGCCTCTTCCATTCCCATGCTTGTAATGAGGGATTTCATATGTTTCTACAACTCTTTGAGCCAATTCAATAGGCACAACCCGCCAAAGTGCAAGTCGTGAAAGATGTTGCACTTTTTGAGGTATTTCCTCCCCAAGAAAAACAACCCCCGGGTTCGTATTTGGATATTCTTTCTCTACATAATCGTTAACGAGCTCTTGCACCAGCTGAATAACAGAATCTACGTCCTTAAAATGCATCAAAAAGCGGAGTGCTACAGCTCCATTTCCTCTCGTTCTATATGGGATTCCTGGATTAAGGCGAATGAGATTAGGATAATCTGTCCACTCAACATTCCACTCATTGAGCTTCTCAATGAGTATTGTAGCGAAATGTGTAGTACACCCGCCATCTGGGCTATCGATGTCATCCATTCCTATCTGAACTAACTTCTTACTCATTCGTCACTCTTCCGACAGCTGTCACATAATGTCGCCTCATTGATTTTGATTCCGTGGTCTTCACAGACCAATTTGCCACATTTGTTGCAAGCTCTTGATGCCAGAAACTCTCCACAGACACTGCACTTTGCCTCATGACAATTGATGCAGATCTCATCACTCACAACCAAACAAGATTCACATACTCTCGCATTGCATATGTTGCATGACACGAGCGGTCTTTGGTCTTGACCACATATCTCGCATGAATCGCTTGGTTTGTGCAACATGATACTGGTTCCTCCATCAGATGACATATAGCAACACAGAAATTCTTTGCTCTTTGATAGAAGATTAACGGAGAGATATTCTTGGCTCAAATTCTTGAGATTATAGTCTACCATGCAAACCAGTGTGACCCAAAGAAATGCACAGGGACTAGACTTGGTCGAATGAACAAAGCCAAGATTATCAGAAACATGCGATACATTCCACGAGGTTCAGTGGTTCTTAATCCAGTTTCCGAAGTGGCTTTTTCTGCTGCTGATAAACAAAGTGTGTTAAAGTCAGGTCTTGTTGCACTTGACTGCTCTTGGAAGCAAGCTGAAACTATATTTGCCTCATCAAAAGCTGGTGCACAGCGAGCTTTGCCATATCTCCTTGCAGCCAATCCAATAAATACATACAAGCCTATTAGACTCTCTACTATTGAAGCACTAGCTGCTGCTTTGTACATACTTGGGATGAAAGACCAAGCAGCTGACATACTATCTGTATTCAGGTGGGGAAATTCGTTCATCACATTGAATCGTGTATGGCTTGATGCTTATGCAGAATGCAGCAACAGCAGTGAAGTCGTTGAGGTTCAACAAGAAATTATGAGTGAACACAGTCGAGATTAATGAAGTGGTGGGGTTTGCTCTGGTCCAGAGAATAACTCCAATTCTGTTAGAGTTTAACAGGAGATCATGAAAGGACACACACGTGAAGAATGAAAAAAAGAGCTGAGTAGTAAACCGTATTATTAAAGAACGAAAATCAAGAACACATCAATTCAAAATATCAATATTCTTTCTATAGTGCCACGACCATATAACTAGAATCACTCCCACGACAATGAGAGCTGCCCCTGAAACCAGAAAAATCCACCAGTTTGGTGTTTTAAAATAGACCATAGGACTGCCATGGATCCAAGAAAATATAGTGATGCCATACCATGCTATTTGTGAATCTATTAGAAACGCAGATCCGGCCCCAATCAAAAGGAAACCGTAGAAATATAGATCTGCTGATTTTTGATTAATGTCTTGTTTTGCTAACAAACCCCCTATAGATACAACAACAAGAAATATACCAATATTCACTAAAAAGATACTCAACGAGTTTTGAATGCCACCCAACGCTATTAGAAAGATGAATACGAGTCCCACAACCAACGCCTGTTTGTACTCACTTCTCTCCACCCTCTCTTCAACTCCTAGTGCATTTTAGTTTGCAGGAGACTTATTTGAAATGAACGGATGTGGGCTCTGGTCCAGAGAGTAACCCCAATTCTGTTTACTCAAATCTGTTACCAGAAATGAGCTTTGCGACATCAAACTAAGCTTCCTACCCTACACCTCAGGTCGATACTTCACTGGTGTATTCTTGGAATTGCTCAACCGGTGATAGGCCGTTTCAACCAATCCGAATTGATCCTCAACAGATTAATTCCCTGCATCATTGTCATATCCAATTCGGGGGTATCGTTTCTGATCCCAGAGCGAGGTTCTCACCTCCCTGGTGATCCAGGACCGGCATCGACAGAGAGTCGGGAGTTTCCTCAGCTCTCACTCCGAAGAGGGAGTACCGTCAGTCGCACTTCTGCTCCAGAGCCAAGTATAATTGAACTTATTTGGATAAAAATGTGGCTGAACTCAATCCTGAGGTTTCTTTTTCCACATCGAAGGATACCGTCCTCTTTCCATCAACACCCGTTCAGTGATTGCCATAATTCCAGTCTTTGCCTTTGCTATCCTATCACTCGTGTCAGCACATTTTGCCACAGCAATTACTTCACCTTTCAGTGACTTCAAAACGACCAAGTCATCTTTCTTCATCCCGCTGCTCAGACTTACTATACCACTTGCAGCAAGATTTGCTCCGTGACAGATAGCAGCCACTGCTGAATCACGAACGTTGATGATGGGGAGATGTCCAAGACCAAACTCAATTGGAAGAAGATATTTCCTCAGCCCTGTTTCATCGCCTTCTTCCTTCCAGAACATAAACGCATCTTTCAAGTCATACAAAGTGCACAGATGTTCGTCTTCTTTGAATGATCCTACACGAGTTCTTCGTAATTCTCGCATATGCCCTCCTACTCCCAAAGCCTCGCCTATGTCAAAACATAATTTTCTGATATAAGTCCCAGCTTGACAACCAACCCTGAACAAAACTAATCGTCCTTTGATTTCTAGAATCTTATTGTAGTAGATTTCTCGAACTCGCAGCACTCTTTTCACAGACGATCTTAAAGGTGGTTTTTGGTATAGCTTTCCCACGAACTCGTCTACGACTCTTCTTATATCACTCTCAGATGCTTTGTTGTGCAGTTCTAAAACACAAACATACTCTTTCCCTGCAGGTATCAATGCCTGCATCGCCTTTGTCGCATTTCCAATTCCAGTTGGCAAAATTCCAGTGACAGCAGGATCTAGGGTGCCTCCATGCCCAACACGCTCAACCTGCAGTATCTTCCTAACCCAAGTAGCAACTTCATGACTTGTGGGACCTGAGGGTTTATCCAATGCTATTACAGCATTCTCTAGAAGATATTCAATTGGAAGATTATCTAGCGATTGAAATCCGTATTCAGGATTGGTACTGTCAGATGCCTTCAGTATTAGTTCACGAGGCAAATCTGCAGGCAACATGCCCGACATCTGACTAATCCTCCTGACCATGACCTCTATATTCAAATCTCAAATCTAATCTTTGTTCTAAACTTCTCAAGTAGTCCTGCTTCTTCGATTGCTTTCTCAACAGCATTATCATCCGCATCTGGAGCTAGTTGGAGAATAGTTTCTAGAGGCTCAAGATGCCTAGTATTGCAGCTACGTCGTCTCACACCGCTCAGATTTTTGGGACCAGTAACAACTACATAACTGTCATCTTTGATTTCAACTATAACACACAGACTTCCAGCCTCACGGCCCATAGTCTTCACACATACTCTTCCTGTTTCGTAGAGACCCATGATTATTACACCTCGCCTTGTCCTTGGTCCACATTTGAGTCACCTCGTTGCATCATTCCTACGGACTGGGAGAATGTGACGGTGACCCCCGTATGTCAATAAGAGCCTTACGCTTGATACTAATATCCCATCAATTGTCTGACTTACCAAAGTACTCCTCAATTGCAGTGGAAACTATCTTAATCACATCCTCAAGGTCATACTTGTCGGTATTTATGATAAGGTCATATATCGAGTGGTCAGACACATCCACTCCATAGTATTCAAGATATCTCGCTTTCTCGCTACCTTCTCGAGTTATTGTTTCTCGACGAGCATACTCAAACTCTGTACCATCTCTCTCTGATATTCTTCGAATCCTATTTTCAACTGACGCTATTAGGAGAATTTTCAGGTCTGCGTTATCTCCTGCCATCCATGCCGCCAATTGACCATCAATGACCGCATTTCCTTTGCTGGCCTCTTTCCTCAGCTTATCGTCAATCAATCTGTCAATATCTTCATTGCCCTCTGCGACTCTACTGAACTCTTCCAGTGTGAGGCCTCTCTCCTCAGCCAACTGCCGAAAGATTACCCCAGCTGACATCCTCCGCAAATTAAACCTCTTGGCAATAGCATCAGCTACAGAGCTCTTGCCAGTACCGTGGAGTCCGCCTATTGTGATTACGCGTTTCATTGCGTTACTCTCGAGCTGCTTTAATGATACCCCGACGCAATGCCTTGGAGGAGATAACTCCGCCATAAGGTCGATTTGCACGCTTTGCGGAGTGGCTTGACCCTCTTAAATTGTCATGTCTTCCTGATTTTGGTACCTGCAGTTGTGAGCCTGTGATAGCGCAGGTCCCTTTTGCTCTATAGAACTTCTTTCTATGAACAAATCTTCTTCCGCCTGGTGTTTTGATCATGCGGTTTGATTTTCCTCTGGTAAGTTCACCGGGTCGTGCCATATTGTTACACCCTTCTATCTCTTCTGAGACCGCCCTTATCTGTCCTTTTAAGCAAAGCGGTATTGCTAGAGTTTCTGGATTAGTCTGATATAAAATCTGGTGGATATTTAGTGAAATATGCAATTATGATAGCAAGGATAATTCCTCCCAGAATCAGACCCCGACCTGTTGTCTTTCCAACCCTGACTCCTACAAACAGCATTATTACGCCAACAAGAACAACAAGAAATGACGAAGCAGTTCCTATGAATATCAGAAAATCCCAAATCTCTCGAAAATAGCCAGCAATCAGTCTAGCAAACTCTTCCAAAGGACTCAGCAAGAAATCGAGAATCATCATTTTTCAGATGAATGTTGGCAACATCCATAATATACTATCAGAACTATTTCCTGCTAATCTTGGTTACTTGTTTTGAAAATTCTCTACCCTCTAGTTGCTTGAAAGAGCGCTCTATCCTTTCTTAAGAAGCTCTATGTAGTGAGAACTTGCGTACCCATGATTCGTTGAAGAATACTCGATAATCCCAATCCGACAAGGAAATAGAAGCCATAGAAGCTCAGACCAAAACCAGCCGCAGTTGGCTGTCCAACCAATCCTACAAGGAACGGCAGAACTTTTTGGATGTTGAATGGAAGGACAACCACGATATCATCTATACCACTAGTGCTATAGAACCCTCTAAGAATTGTGAATAGAAGAATGAACGGAATAAAGAAGATCAAAGAAGGTTTGCATCTTGAGCTCATCTGTTCTCTTTGAATTCTATCAATGTAGGCTTTCCTTCTCTTCACTTTCTTCAACAGTTTTTCATTTTGTGTCTTGTTCGCTTTTTGCTCCATCTCTCGAAACTGCTTGATCTCTAACTGGTGCCGATTTAGTCTTCTCATATCTGTGAAACGTTTCATAGCTAAATTACTAAGAGTAGAAATTGAAAGCGAAATGAATAGGATAAATATTCCCGCCATTGGGGGATCGCGAAAAACTGCAAATGTTGCAGCGAACCAAGCCATGAAATCTCCAATAATGTCCTGCATATCTTTCTACTCCATTAAGGTGTCTGCAAGTTCTGAAGCTGCCTCTTCTACAAGACCTTCACGGTTCTTGATTATTCTGACGGTTGCCCCTGTGATCGTGCCAACTGCTACTGCAGCAGCTCGGCACATCTCTTGATGAATCTGAATATCGGTAACCGCTTGAGCATCTCGCGTTCTAGTTTCATCTCCAGCCCTGCGGCTAGCAATCTTTTCTGAGTCTGCTTCAACTAGAACTACAGTCTTTGGTTTGATGGCAGATACAACCCATTCTGGAAGACCTATCAAGAATCCATTGTTAGTTTGAATGAGAGTATGAGTATCTACAATGACTCTGGCTGTTTTTGCTTTCTTGGCAATAGCAACTCCAGCTTTCCTTTGATTCTCTCTTTGAATTGAGGTGGGTAGTTTCCGCATCTCATCACGGGTCTTCACTTGTCCTGCCTTTGTGGCAATCTCGAACATTTCTGTTCCCAAGTTTAGAACAAGAACTTCCTCGCCATGTTTCTCTTTGACCTGCTCAACTGCTGTGTTGATTACAGTCGTTTTTCCAACTCCTGGGATTCCAGTCACAATTACAACATTCCGCGACTCAGTCAAGGTTGATTCACCGTCGTCTGAAGATAGGCGCTGGGTTGGATGAACCGGTTATAATTCCTTCTGTACATCTGAGTTCATTGGTTCTTCTATGAAAGCAAACGTTTCAACGTCCTGCAAACAACTAGATTCACCCAAAGATTCTGGCTCTTATCGCCTCCTCCTCGCACAAGTTTCAGGTTCCAGAGACCATGGGGCTTTTGTTTCTCAATGAACCAGTCCACTCCTTCTCGTATCTGTGGATGCTCTATTGATATGCCCAACTTTGATAGAGTATCGAGAGCGGAAAGAAGGTCTGTAAACCAGAAGGGGAACGAGAACCGAGTCCAATATTCTGGAGCTTTTCTATCTGAGTAGCTATCAGCCTTCAAAATGCGTGAAGCTAGTAGCTCAGCTGCTCTCTTTACATCTGGCTGTTTTTTATATGTAGGATGAGCCGCAAAGGCACGAAGAACAATGCCAGTCACCATATGAGAATACGGCTTATTCTTGATCGGCGGAACTGGTTCTGGATGAACCATACACTCTTTGATACTAAGATTAAAAGACCTAAATGGGATGGCCCATGCTCCATCATCCTGACGAATCGACAGCAGCCACTCAAGTCCCAGTCTTATACGACTATCCTTATGATATCCAGCTTTGATAAGCAGCTCCATGAATGATGCTGAATAGTTGGGTGTGTACTGGTCCCAGTATACTCCCCGAAAATCTCCCTCCTCAGTCTGGCACCCAAATAAGAATTCCGCCGCGCGCTCGATAGCTGGATGCCCTCTGTCTAAAAGATACTTCTCAACCAGTATAGCTAAGTTTCTGAAGGTCTCCACTTGATTATATCCTTTGATTGATCTTATGTCCAATTTTGGATTTGGATA
>JBHLQJ010000093.1:0-10207 GCA_048884945.1 Candidatus Thorarchaeota archaeon
GCAAAGAAAAAGTTGGGACGCTCTTTGTTAATCAAATCTATCAACAAATCTAAGTCCCATCTCTGCATCTGAATTACTTTTCCTCCCAAGATAAACAGCGGAATGGCATATACATACAATCCCCCCACATGAAACAGAGGTAGATGATTTATGTAAACATCTCCTGGTAGGATGTCTCTAATCGTGTTTAGAGTGTTGAAAGCAACATGTTTGTATGTTATCATGGCTCCTTTGGGGAGTCCAGTTGTCCCTCCAGTATAAACAATGCCCATGGGATTTTCGTAGGTCATATGGACTGCTTCAGGAGGCGTTGTGTCAGCATCTCCAATTACCTCAGCGTAAAATAAGGAGCCTGCTGGTTCTTTCGAATCAATAGAAACCCAGTGTTTGACTGCCATCTTGTTCTTCAGTTCAGTCACAACACTAGCCATACTTGAATCAAAGAATATGACATTAGGTGTGAGATCTTCTACTAGACCAATCAACTCTTGAGCGACCAAACGCCAATTCAGTGGACTGAAAATGCCGCCACACTTCTGACACCCAAAGAAAGCTTCCCAGTATTCTATGCTGTTCTGAGAAAGAATGCATAGTCTGTCTCCCTTTTGGAATTTAGTTTCCTGTTGAAGGAAGTTTGCCACCTGGTTCGCTCGTTCATTGAATTCTCTGTATGTGTATCTTTTTCCTGTACTTGCGTCGACTAGAGCCTCAGCCTCAGGAGAGAATACCTCCCTTTTCGAAAGATAGTCGAATTGATTTGCCATTGTGATCCCTTCAGTATGATTTCGAATAATTTCTTATATGCAGAAGTATGCTTTATGCTATCAATCACAACCCAGATAAAAAACCCATTACCACCATCTCAGCAATGCAGCCGCCATATTATAGCCTCCGCCTGATGAGCAGAGTGCGATATTCTCTCCATTTCCCTTTCCCGGAGGTGGTAGTAGTCCTTGGTCAACAGCATCATACATTGCGAGTGCAATACAAGCAGATCCAGTATATCCCCATTTATCCATGACATTATGCGTCTTTTCAAGAGGCGCACCTAGTTCTTTCATAACCGCCTCTATTGTTCTTAGGTTCACCTGAGTAAAGAAGAACCAATCTATATCATCAATTGACAGATTTGCTTTCGCAGCGCATTCTCTTGTCAGAACCGGCCAATGCTGCAAGTTTGTATCTGCTGGAAAGCGTTTACGGAATGCGAGAAAATGACGGCGGTTTTGAATTGCTTCAATTGTTGGGGGTTCTGCTGTTCCCCCAACAAAGACTCCCAGATGATCATGAAACGAGCCATCCGCAATTAGCTTGGACGCTATGAACCCTTCTTTTTCTTCATTAGCTGTGAGTACCATTGCCCCTGCAGCATCTGCAAACAAGGTGCAGGTATAATGGTCAGTCCAGTCAACGAATCTTGTCATCCCATATGCGCCAATGACCAGAATGGAATCGATAGATGAATCTGTTTTAATGTATCGAGAGGCTATATCTAGAGAAGTGACTAGGCCTGCGCATGCACAATTGATATCAAATGTTCCAGCATTCTTCGCGCCGAGTTTGTGTTGGACAACAACCGATGTTGCAGGAGAAATATAGTCTGGAGTGTCTGTGCTCAAAATTATCAGATCAAGATTTTCTGCTTCGATACCTGCATTTTCTAATGCTTGACGCCCAGCATTTGTCGCCAAATCTGATGTCACTTCATCATTTCCCATAATATGACGTTCTCTAATTCCCACATTCTTTATCAGCCATTCAGCTGTTCCAGGGCGGTTAAGCATCTGTTCAATGTCTTCATTTGTTAACATTTTTTCAGGAATATAAATCCCTAAACCGGTGACCACAGCTGAACGAACCATATTAGACATCCCTGAGTTATTTCTAAGACTGACTGCAAGTTTGTTTGCCAAGTTTACTTACGATTTGATTTAGGATGCTGTCACCCTTTTTCAACTTCATCTATAAAACTCATTACCTCTTTGTTGAACTCATCGTACTTCTCAATAATGACGAAGTGTGACGCATCTTCTATGAT
This sequence comes from Candidatus Thorarchaeota archaeon, assembly GCA_048884945.1. Taxonomy (GTDB): domain Archaea; phylum Asgardarchaeota; class Thorarchaeia; order Thorarchaeales; family Thorarchaeaceae; genus SMTZ1-45. Next base: position 2,039 of record JBHLQJ010000093.1, read on the forward strand.
CTTTAATCTTGAATTAGGAATGCGCTTAGCTAGAAGTTCTCCATTCTTTGTCGGAACTGCACGATCATTAGCCCCGTGTAGGATAAGGGTTTGTGCAGTTATTTTCTTTAGTTCCGACTCAGAATCAAAGCCACTTGTTGCTGAACTCTGATGTATTTGTGCGTACAATGGCGTTGGTAGTTTTTCAGCCCATGCATCAATTTGCTCTATTACAGACTTATTCTCTTTGAGGAACTGCGTACTGAATGTGGCTCTGTAGCGCATTTCTCTAGCTTGCTCCATGGAGATTGTTTCTGTAGGTAGGGCTATGAGTAAAACCATTGTCTTGTCATCCATGGGAATATAATTGGACCCTCCAAAGTGAGTTGAGGATAGGATCAAACTTCGCACTTTTTCCGGATATGAAATGGCAATTTGCTGCGCAATCAATCCACCCATTGACATTCCTAAGATATGTGCATCTTTGATATGCAGTGCATCCATTAGACCTACTGTATCATTCGCCATCATCTTTATGGTGTAAGGATAGTCCGGTTTGGAGCTTTTTCCTGCTCCACGGTTGTCAAACACGACACACCTATATTTTTCCTTAAATGCCTGTATCTGTCGAAACCAAATCCAGCGATAACTAGCCCATCCTCCAATGAGTACAAGGGGGGGTGCATTTTCTGGTCCATGAATTTCGTAATAGATATCGATTTCTCCGACTGTTGCATATGGCATGTTGATCAACTCCCTCCTCTAAATCTTGACATGATTCTTTCAAGGAATGCCAGAAATCTGCGAAGAAGTGATATCAAACGGGATATTTGCCGTGCAACATACGATTTCGTTGCTTGCCAAATCTCTCGTCTAAAGAGAATGAGTATGAGCCCACCTACTATTCCAAGAAATCCAAAAATTCCTACAGAAATGGGGAGAAGTCTACTGTCTTCTGACAACAATAGAATTACACCCACCATACCAAGTAATCCAAATACCCAGAAGTCAGTATCACCAAATCCAAATTCATATTGGCGTACCTTCAAACGTTGTAGTTTTCCCTTGATAGAATTGAACTTCCTCTGAGTTGAGCCTACAATACCAAGAGGCAAGAAAAGTACAATGATGATGTACAATATTCCTAGTCCAACCAACCAAAATCTTCCATCCACTTGAAGAACATATGTGATGAAATCGACAAGATTTAACTCAGAGTAGGTCACGACTCCTGTTCCGAGCAATGGACCAAGTATGGTACCAATTCCTCCGATAATGGTGAATAACATTGCATTAATAGTTACATTAACTCCGAGAGCAGTGTCAGGAGCGATAGTTCTTATAAAAGGCGCATATAATGCCCCCGCAAGCCCTGCAATTGCCCCACTTATGACAAGCACAACTATTTTCGCAAAATAAGTGTTGTAGCCCAAAGCTTCAGCCCGTTCTTCATTTTGAGCCACAGCAGTTATCATTCTCCCAAAGGGAGATGCAATTAGTCGCTTTATGAAAACATAGATTATCACAAGACAGGTCAATACTAGATAGTATTGCACGGGAATAATGTAGTAAAAAGTGGAGGAATCTTCAATCCATAGTAATACCATTTGAGCAATGTTTTCTCCCAATGCTACAATCAAACCGAAAAGAGAAATTAGAATGATGATTGCCGCTAATAATTTGGTAGTAAGTGAATTATTTGTCTTTCTGTTCCCATTGTGTGCATGGTCCTCAGTGTATTGAAGAGGATCGCTGATTGATTCACTCCGTTCGATCCAAAAGAAGAGAATCATTAGCAGGAAAGCAAAAAACACCAATACAGATCCTAGAATATTCGTTCCAATTACCATTAGTACAGCCATATAGGTAATCATAACTGGAATGACCAAGAATAATCCAAGAGTTTCTGTCCGTTTTTTCAAGTAAAGTATGACGACTCCAATAAAAGCTGAAAGGACCACAAATGCAATTGTGACAAAGAATAGATAGAATGGACCAGTCCTTATTAGATCAGGAGTTGGCACTGTCAATCCTGTTTCTCCGCCAGAAATATCAGATGTCTGAGAGAAAAAATTATAGATGAACATCGCTATCGCTAATGCAATAAATGCAAACGCTGTGCCCCTCATTCGATTAGTTGTCAGACCCATTACTAATCCGAGCCCTGCACCAATCATCATAGCCAGAATTATAGTGAGTGGATATGGAATGGCCGCTATAAGATTAAAAGGTGGTGGGAGAATAGTCGGGTCCAATGTAAATGCAATGAAATATGCACTCACACCAAAAAGCGCAACATGCCCGAAATTTAGGAGTGCTGCTCGTCCCAGCTGCAAATCAAAAGACATTGCAAGAACACCAAGAATCATTATACGAGTTACAATGTAGATTAAGGTTCGAATTGGCGAGATGCCTGCTGAAGTACCCAATGGGAGCAGGTACAAAAAGGCAATGACAGCTAATAAAGCACTATTACGTAATAATACCGACGGCATATTCTTGATTGATATCATTATTGCAGAGAACCATGATTTTTCTGAGTTACTCACCTCGTTATGCACGACCAGTCAAGCCTCCTGGTTTTATGATTAAAACAATTGCCATGATTATGAATACAATGGTGCTCTCAAGAAGTGGCACGAAATATGATGTAAATTGAATTGATAGACCAACTATCAATGCTCCAAAGAAAGTTCCTTCAAAACGACCGTAATGAGCTCCTCCAATAACTACTATGACAAATGCATAGATTAGATACGTCAAACCATGGCCTGTGTTTGCTCCAATCCATGGAACTAGGACCGCTCCTGATAACCCTGCAAGGCCCGCACCCAACATAAAGACAATAGTAAATAATCTTCTGATATTCGTCCCTAATGCTTCAACCATCTCCTTATCTTCTATACCTGCTTGTATCTGGAGTCCTATGCGCGTCCTTCTGAATCCAAGAAACATTAATCCAGCAACTGCAAAACCGAGAATTATTAGGAAGATGCGGTAAGTTTGAAATATCACTCCTCCGCCCAAGTCAATTGTGCCACTTATGAAGAAGTAGTTTATCTGCGAATCGGGAATTATGAAAAGGGTGAATTGTGGAGGACCCCAAATTATCTCAGCCAACTGCGAGATAATGAACATAAAGCCAACTGTCAGCAGAATCTGAGCTATAGGATTGCCATAAAGTCGCCGAATTGTAAAGAACTCTATCCCTCCACCAAGAAGAGCGAGTATTGCTGTGGACCCAACAGCACTTGCAATAAAAGCCGTTATTGACACGGCAAAATAATTTCCTCCGAAGAGAAGATAGAATGGTAGAGTTGGATCTAGCAAGACAGCTTCCGTTTGGAGATATAATAGATAACCCATAAAGCCTCCCAACATAAAAAATGCACCGTGCGCGAAATTAATCACATCACAAAGACCGAAGATTAAGAAAAAGCCTGACACCATCAGGAACAGCAACATGCTGAGTGCAAGACCATTAACTACCGATTTACTGACCTTTATAACAAATCCACTAAAGGTATCGATGTTTATCTCATATACCACCAATATAGCTACAATTACTATTAGTGCAATAATCAATGCAATTTTCAACATATTTCGATTCTGCGGGTTTTCATCAAGTTTTTCCTTTTGCATTGTCATTAAATACTCACCCCCAAATATTGTGCAACACGTGCTTTGTCTTCAATTAAATCAGCCATGTTGTTACCTTCATGCACTATTTTTCCATTGTCGAATATGTAGAAATTATCACCCAGCTTGGACACTGCCCGAAAGTTTTGTTCGACCATTAAGATTGTAGCAAATTCCTTCAGTTTGCCAAGAGAACTTATGAGATTCTTTGCTAGAAGGGGACTCAATCCTTCAGTTGGCTCATCTATCAATAGCAGATCATTTTCATTCATCAGTGCACGGGCAACGGCTAGCATTTGCTGCTGTCCGCCGGATAAAGTTCCTGCTTTCTGTTTCATAAACTTCTTCATGTCAGGAAACAAGTCAAAGATTAAGTCCAATCTGCTACTCATTTGCTCTTTTGATGTTCCCTTCCTCATCGAAACAATTAGGTTCTGTTCAACTGTTAGTGTTCCAAATATCCTTCGAGTATCTGGGACATATCCAATACCTTTGTTGACTATTTTATGAGTTGGAAGATTTGAAATCTCCTCACCCTTGAAGAGAATCTTTCCTTCTCTTGGAGGGTGTATTCCAAGTATGGATTTCATAGTGGTGGTTTTACCAGAACCATTCCTACCTAGCAATAAGGTGACTTCTCCCTCAGGTACGACTAATGAGATTCCTTGCAGTATATAGAAGGAACCAATATACACATGAGCGTTCTGTATTTCAAGCAAGTTTTTCATCTGTACCACCTAGATATGCTGTCAATACTTGTTCATTTTTCTGAATCTCCTTTGGAGGGCCTCTTGCAATCAGTCTTCCTTCTGATAAAACAAAGATTTCCTCACTTAGATTCATGACAATATCCATCTTGTGTTCAACTACTAGCAATGTAAGTCGGTCACCATACGATTCTTTGACTCTCAGAATAGCTTTAATGACATCTGGAATTTCCTCAATAGCCATTCCTGCAGCTGGTTCGTCCAGCAATAGGAGTCGCGGTTCGGTAGCAAGTGACATCGCGATCTCGAGTTTTCTTTGTTCAGCATGAGGTATTAGAGCAGCTGGAATATACAATCTTGTAGGATCAAGACCTACAATTGTGGCGATATCAAGCACTTTTTCATGAAACTTATCATACGAGCTAGCTTTCCTGAGCATTCCCCGGAAATTCACGTTTGAGCCACTGCAACCTTGTGCTGCCAACCGGATATTTTCGAATGTTGTTTGATAGGGAAAGATGTTCGTGATTTGATATGACCTTGAAATACCCTGTCGTGTCCGTTGATGCATTGAAAATCCAGTGATGTCCTGACCTTCAAAATATATCCTCCCAGATGAAGGTGGAAACACTCCGGTAATCAAATTGAAGAAGGTTGTCTTGCCTGAACCATTTGGACCAATTATTGCTTTTATTGATCCTCTTTCAACCTCTAGGGAAACATCATTGACAGCAATTAGCCCCCCAAAATTCTTGGTTAATCCACTTGTGCTCAGGATAAAATCATTCGTTGAAGACAAATTGACTTCCTTCTCGTGTATTTTTCGAAAATTGGATTTCCCTTGGAAAAACCATTTAGGCAAATAATATATCTTTTGGATTTCGTTCGTAGAACACGATTAGTCAGACTTCTAGAAATGTGTCAGATGGAGATATCGTTATGGACACTATAGATTGGTCTTGGATTGGAGATTGGACTGGAAGAAGGGCGCTGCTGACACCAAATAGAGAAGGAGTAATTGACAACATCAAGAATAAGAGGTACACTTTCGAATCCATGGAGAATAGAGCAAATCAAGTGGCAAGATTACTTCTTGATTCAGGAATACAGAAGGGAGACCGAGTTGGCGTTTTTTCCAAGAATCGTTTTGATTTTTTGGACATTCTTTTCGCATGCGGAAAGATAGGTGCCATACTCACTCCGTTTAATACAAGGCTCACAACGCCTGAGATTGAGTATCTCATAAAAAAGACGGACCCGACTATGTTTTTCTACGATCCTAATCTGAAACACCAGTTCGAGGAATTTCGTTCTTTTTTGATGAAGAAACAGGTTGTTGCAATGGGGGAAAAGAAGATTGATGCTGACTCAGACATCCACTCGCTCATGATGAGAAAATCATCCTCTCCTGTAAACAGACCCCCGATCACTTTGGATGATCCCTACCTCATTGTATTCACCGGAGGTACGACCGGACTTCCAAAGGGAGCTATTCTCTCGCATGGTTTGGTTTTATGGAACTCTATCAATACTATCGTTTCTTGGGGGTTGAGACCGGATGATATTCAACCTCTTCTCTTCCCTCTATTTCACACTGGAGGCATCAATGTCCTTCTCATCCCCTTTTTCCATATTGGAGCCAAGTCTATCATTATGGGCGATTTTGATGTAGACACCACCTTCAAGGTCATTGAGGACGAGAAATGCACTCTAGTCATTGCTGTTCCAACGATGTTTAACATGATGTCGGAATCCCCCAACTTCAAGAAAAGCAATTTTGATAGTGTACGTGTCTTCATCAGTGGGGGTGCTCCCTGTCCTGTTGCGATAATGGAAAAATACTGGGAAAGAGGCAAGATACTAAAGATGGGCTATGGGCTTACAGAGGTCGGTCCCAACAACTTCTTCCTCCCAGAGAGCGAGGTGAAACGAAAACCGTCATCCGTCGGCTTCCCAGTCTTTCATTGCGATATGAGAGTTGTCGATGATCATGGCAATGAAGTACCAACTGGTGATATCGGAGAGTTAATGCTTCGGGGGCCTCATACCTTTACCGGATACTGGGATGAACCGGAAGAGACCTCCAAGACAATTGAGCCTAACGGTTGGGTTCACACGGGAGACCTTGTTATGAAAGACGAAGAGGGCTTTTACTTCATCACAGGACGAAAAAAAGATATGTTCATCTCTGGGGGTGAGAATGTCTATCCTACTGAAATTGAGGAGCTGCTCTACAAGCATCCTGCTATTTTAGAAGCTGCAGTTGTGGGTGTTCCCCATGAGAAATGGGGTGAGGTTGGAAAAGCAGTTATCGTCTTGAAACCTAAAAGCAGTCTTACTGAAGAGGAGATACTCGAATATCTTGTTGGAAAACTTGCACGATACAAAATACCAAAGCACTATGAATTCAGGAAAGAGCTTCCAAAGAGTGCTGCAGGGAAGATTTTGAAGAGGGAACTAACTGAGTAATATGGAGGATTTATCATGACCAAGAAGGCAATTGGAATAGAAGCAATTGGTACTTATATTCCTGAGGAACGCCACACTGCTGAATACATTTCAAGTAAGTCTGGTACTCCTGTTGATGTAATTAAAACGAAAATGGGAATGATGAGCAAAGCGGTCGCAGGAAAGGATGACCATACGGTTGCTATGGCTGTAAAAGCTGCAAAGATCGCGATTGAGAGAGCAGGTATTGACCCAGCAAAAGATATTGATTTAGTCATTTGGGCTGGCGAGGTCTACGCAGAACATCCAATGCAAACATATGCGATAAAATTCCAAGGTGATATTGGAGCAACAAATGCTTGGGCATTTGATGTGAACCAACGTTGCGGAACGATAGTCGTGGCAATGATGCTCGCGAAGGCTCTAATGCTAACTGAGGGTTATAAACGTGTCATAATCGGAAGTGGATATCGAAACTGCGACTTGATTGATTATGAAAATATACGCACTAGATTCATGCACGATTTAGCGGCAAGTGGCGTCGCCATGATACTCCGTTCTAACTATGACAGGAACATAGTGCTTGAAGGTAGTGTAATTTCAGATGGTCAATTTTCCGAAGATGTCTACGTGCCAGCTGGCGGTACGGTGATGCCTATCTCTTGTGAAGCGATAGAAAAGAAATTAATCTACTTGGATGTCACAGATCCTGAAGGTCTTAAAGAGAGATTAGACCGGCTATCCATGTCGAACTTCATCAAAGTTGTTGATGAATCCTTAAAGAAGAGCGGATACTCTCGTTCAGACATAGATTATTTGGGGCTTCTTAGAATGAAGAGAAGTGCGTTTGAATATGTGGCAAATGAACTAGGTGTCGATCCGTACAAGCAAGCAACCTATTTTGAAGAGTGGGGGCATATGGGCCAGAATGATGCCATTGTGTCTTTGGAGGAGGGCTTAAAGAGCGGTAAGATTAAGGATGGTAGCATCATTGTATTGACTGCCGCAGGTATCGGGTGGTCATGGAATGCGATGACCATCAAATGGGGAAAATAGGAGAGAATTCAATGAAAGTGACAAAATACTCAGACCTCAAATTGGGTCAGTTCGCAGAGGTTGAACATACAATAACTGATGAAGATATTCAAACATTCGGCAGACTAAGTGGTGATTACAATCCACTGCATTTTAATGAAGAATGGGCAAAAACAACGATGTTTGGAAGCAGGATTGCTCACGGTCTCTTGACAGCATCGTTCATTAGTACTGCGATTGGTATGCATCTACCGGGAGCTGGAACAATATACATTGGCCAGAATATGCGTTTCTTAGGACCTGTGAGAATTGGAGACAAGATTACTGCTCGTGTTGAAATAGTAAAGCTCGAGGACGAGAA
>JBHLQJ010000094.1:0-10115 GCA_048884945.1 Candidatus Thorarchaeota archaeon
TCTTGACGGTGAAGAACGGTTAATTTCAATTATACGGGATATTGACTCCCGCAAGCAGACGGAAAAATCTTTGTTGCAGACAGCAAGAACCGATTCAATTTTCTTTTCTCATTAATAGACCCTTTTTCAAGAACTCTTTTCACTTCTCTTTCAAATAGCTTCCTTTGATTTAGTATCCTGCTAATCTTTGATAGCAGCTGAGAGAGGTCAAAAGGACTATCATCCCATTTTGCATGATTTGAGAGAATTTCTTGGAATGCAGCAAGAGGTCGAAATAGGTTAACAGGTATGACCTTAGAGTTCGCAAGATATAGGAGAGATTCTTTTAGGAACTCTGCATAAAATCGAATAGCATCGTAATTCAAATGCTCGGGGTCATCTTTTTGAGTGTGATACAGATCACTGTAATCAGCGACGCAGTAGATGGATGGCACACCGGATATTTCAAAGAACCAGTGGTCACTTCCATAACCCGGTGGCTCATAGTAATCTGTGTCTATTCCACTGACATCTGTTTTGATGCACTTGATATCCTCAAAGAGGTCCGAAGTTACTCCTATTTGGTGCTGAGCTGGAGATGGAAATCCAATTGAATCCATCGTAAAAATTGCTACCACATTATCTAAAGATTCTCGATTATTACTGACATATGCTTTTGACCCGTTGCACCAATAATAGAAATCCTTCGAACCACTTTCTTGAGCTCCAAATAGGATAAAGCGGATGTTCCGTTTTAGAGTTAATCCCTCTTTGATATGTTTTTGAAGAAGTCTAACTTGCTCGAGTAATATTGCATTAGGAACAGAATTCTCGGCAGCGCCTTTGAACCACGCATCAGTGTGAGCTCCAACGATAATCTCTTCATTAGACTCTTCAGTGCTTTCTAATTTTGCAATGAGATTCTGAGACTCTCCTCTTTCAGAGAATTCGACTACAACTTCGATTTCAACATTTACTGATTCTGTCCTGATAAGATTGAGTAAGAAATCTCCATCTTCTTTAGTGACATTGATTGCCGGAATTTTAAGGAGCTCGCCAGACGATATAACCACGACTTTGTGCAGTTCACCTTCCTTGGGAGAGGCGATAATCAACCCTTTTGCTTGTTGATCTAGAGCATTGAAGTAGGCTCTCATCGGACCAAGATAAAGATCCTGGCTCCATGTCGTTATGCCAATCATTCCATTATGCTCTTCACGAAATCCTGTGTTCGTGGATTGAAGATGAAATAATGTGCCCTCTACTTTTGCAGATAATGAGTATGGAAAAGTGACTGCACTGATTTCTTTCTGAACAGGTTTTGTTACTCTTAGAATGCACGAAATCGGGTGCCAAGAGTGAACTTCAAATGTTTGTTCAGTAATATCAGTCAAGCCATACTCAGTTAATCTTTTTTTAAGATAACTCATAGCCTTCTTCTCTTCATGTGAGCCTGCTATTTTGTTCTCAATTGAACATAGCTTTTCAACTGATTTACGAATCTCATCAATTGAGATTTCATCCAATGAAGTTGTTTCATGGCTTAAAACAGTCAAACCTGTTTTACTTCCTCTTCAAATATATCCAGGACCTTATTTGCCTGCTCTGATGTAATGCATAGTGGTGGTTGAATTCTCAAGACATTACCTTTGACGCCACCCGTTCCAACGATTACTCCTTTCTTCATCATATGTTTAGCAATATCCGAAGCTTCATCAGAAGCTGGTTTCATTGTCTTATTGTCTTTGACTAATTCTATTCCAATCATGAGACCTTTGCCTCTGACTTCACCAATCAATCCAATTTTTCCTAACAACTCAGACAATCTTTTCAGAATCTGCAATCCAATTTTCTCCGCATTAGTTACCAAACCTGCTTCAAGGAGATAATCAATATTGGCTGATGCGACCGCACATGAAACTGGATTTCCTCCAAATGTTGAGAAATGATCTCCTGATTGAAGTGAATTGGCAATCTCTGTTGTTGTGACATAGCCTCCAATAGGCATTCCTGCGCCGAGACCCTTTGCCATGGTTATAATGTCTGGTTTGATGTTCCAATGCTCTATTGCAAACATCTTGCCAGTCCTACCAAAACCTGTTTGAACTTCATCTGCAATATAGAGAACATTATGCTCCTTGCAGATTTGCTGGACAAGATCATGGTATTTGTCCGGAGGTACAACTATACCTCCCTCACCCATGATAGGTTCCACAATCATTGCAGCTACATCTCCACTTGTATGATAGTTGATGATGTCTTCCACTTTTCTGGCGCATTCAATATCGCACTCTGGATAGGAAAGTGGACAACGAAAGCAGTATGGCATTGGTGCGTGGACCACTCCAGGAGAATTGGCAAATGTTCCAAAACCTTTCTTGTATTTTGCTTGACCTGTTAAGGTTAATGATAGTCCAAGTCGACCATGAAAGGATCCCTCAAGGGCGATGAGTCCAGCACCAGTTCTTCCTTTAGTGACAGCATATTTCTTAGCTATTTTAACAGCTCCTTCCACTGCTTCAGCACCACTATTTGCAAAAAATGATTTCTGTAGTGGTGCTGGAGTAATCTTGGCGATTTTCTCAGCTAATAGAGTTGCAGGAACATTGTGATAGAGTCCAGAGCAATGGATCAACTTTGCCATTTGTTCCTGACCTGCGCGTACAAGTTTTTCTGGACAGTGTCCTGCGTTCACAACAGCTATCCCACTTAAGCAGTCAATGTACTCTTTTCCATCTGCATCTTTTACCACGGCGTCTTTACCCTCAACGATTACTAGTGGTTTTTTGGCATATGCTGGAACATAGTATTCTTTCTCTTTCTTCATTATCTCATTCGAATCGACCAAACTTGAATCTCTCCGGAGTATCTTTTAGGATATATGATGATTGAGTGAGAATATGACATGAACAATGATATGAAACGTTGCAACAAATATGTACATGAGTGAACACCACCCTTTGACGACATCCAATGACTCATAGTTTGCCTAGCTCAATCATCTCAACCAAGATTCTATCAAGAAATTCGGAAAGGGATGCAATCTCCTCATCAATCTCATTAGCGATTCGTGTGCATTCTCTCGCTAAATTAGCAAGTGCTTCATGAACTCTGAGCCAGTTATACGGATTATCATCTTTGGACTCAATTCTCTTTGCTGAGTCTAAATCGAAAGTCACTACTGGTATTTTTCGTAAACTTTTGATGGCATTTGTGAGGTGAATATAGTCTTCAATCATCTCAAAGCGATAAAGATAGTTCACGCTGTATGTTTCTATAGGTCTCGTATTCCAACCTACAGTACGATTGCAGCCATTGGCTACTTTCATCAAATACTTGTTAATCCTCTCAATGTCTTCTCTTCTATTCTTTTGACCAACCGAAGCAAGCAGTTTCTTGAAAGAAGACTTCTGTTTCAGGAAGGTCTTGATTTTTGCTTGAAGTGGTTTCAGATCAAATGGATTTTCGTCCATCTTAGTATACATTAAGAGAATTGAATCGAAAATCTCTAGAGGAACGAAGATATCCATCGGTAGTAGGTCAGTGCTCGAGAGATATGAAAGAGCATTCTTCATGAATTCCGCATAGAAATGCAATGAAGCATAATCCAGATGCTCGGGATCATCCTTACTTGTGTGATAGAGATGACTTGGTTGTGTAATACCGTGAGCTGATGGTACTCCTGATACTCCGTAGATAGTTGGAACTCCAGATAATTCGAAGAACCAATGGTCACTACCATAACTTGGTGGGATTTTGTATGTCAAGGATCGAGATTTCCCTGGTCCTCCAGTCAAGGATTTAGCAAATCCTAACAGCTCCCCTGTGGTATATATGTAATCTATTGATGGGTCAGGATATCCAGTAGAGTCAAGACTTAAGACTGCGACAGTTCTATCAACTGATTCTTTGTTCTCTCTAACGTAGGCCTTTGATCCATTCAGCCAGAAATAGAAATCATCAGATCCACTTTCTTCAGCTCCATAGAAAAGGAATCTAATGGTTCTCTTGGGAACAGTACCCAATTTAGCTTGTGCTTGGAAAATTCTAGCAAGTTCAAGTACAATAGCTGCAGGAGCACAATTGTCAGCCGCTCCTTTGAACCAAGAGTCATAATGCGCTCCTATAGCTATCTCATCAGCAGTTGTTTCATCACTCCGAAGAATTCCAACAACATTGTAAGAATTTTGTTTTTCTGTAACTTCAACTTCTGTTTTAATTTTAACAACCACATCGCCATCATTCATCATCGAAATGAGGGAATCTCCTTCTTCTTTAGTGATACAAACAACTGGTATTTTGAGGAGACCTCCTGGAATGACCACGACTTTGAGAAGGTCACCTTCATCCTTTGCTGCAACTATCAAGCCTTCATACCCGAGTTTTACGGCACGAAAGTATGAGTATCTTGGACTAAGGTATGTGTCTGGTCCCCATTCAGTGAAAGCAATCCGATCTTTTCCAACTGATGATGAACTTGATTCATTTTCATCTTTTTCCCAATCAATAGGGACAAGCAATCCTTCGACTTCCTCAGATTTGCTATGCGGAAATAGAGTTGATTCTAATTCCTTTTCAACTGGTTTCATAACTTTGACAGTACAGGATTGAGGGTTCCATCCATGAACTTCAAACGGTTGTTTCTCAACATGTGAGAAACCATACTCCTTCAAACGATCATACAGATAGTTTGCCGCTTGGACCTCTGTTTCCGTTCCAGCAGCTTTCTGACCGAGGTCACAGAGATGTTCAACAGTCTTTCGTATTTGTTCAATGGAGGTTGTTTCGATATTCATCCTACATATCTCCATAGAGAATGCTCATATTGGATTAAATGATTCATTTTGAAGCGTGCGTGTTCTATGTATGAACAATGATAAGAAATATTGCAACAAAATTGTACATGAGTGAACAAGAAATGTTCTATCTTACAAAAAGCAAATAGCATTCAATAACCAAAATACAATCTGTTATGCATGAGTTGCTGGAATATGTCTTCAATTGGCAAATCAAACCTAGTCATTCTCTCAATTACGATAATTTTTACAATTAGTTCACTATCTATCTTCCCAGTACTAGGTCAATCTACACTAATTGATCTTAATGGTAGAAAGATAGCACTCTATTATGGAGATGCATCATCGAGTACGAGCAGCAGAATTGCTTTACAATCGATGTTCTCTTGGATGAATGCCACGGTGGATATTCTCTCTGCCTCTGACATTAATTATGGAAATCTGGCTGGATATAATATGGTAGTGATTCCTGGAGGGTGGGCTGGAACCTATAATGTCGAACTTGCAGGAACTGGCATATCTGAAATCCGAAATTTCGTCCGAAACGGTGGTGCATTCTTTGGAGTGTGCGCAGGAGCATATTTTGGATGTGATAGAATAGTCTGGGAAGGTGAAACTCTCGAATACCAAATGGATCTCTTCGAAGGTTCTGGTATCGGTCCAGTTGAGGAAATTGCTACTTGGCCTAATTATGCTATGGCAGAGATTATCTTAAATCACTCATCCTCAATTATTGATTTCTCTGGAGAACCATCGAACCATTCAATAATGTATTATGGCGGCCCTTGGTTTAATGTAACAGGGGTCGAAGGCATTCATTCACTAGCGACTTATGCGGCGAATAATGAGTCCGCAATGATTGCATTCGAATATGAGGAAGGAAGAGTCTTTCTGTCAGGTCCTCATCCAGAATGGGAAGAAGACTCTAATCGTGATAACTCCTCATGGGAAAACGGTTTCGATGACGAAGGGTCTGAGTGGAATATGATGCTTTCTGTAGCTCTCTGGTTGTTTGAGGATAGCTCAATGACCACTGATACTACAAGCACACCTAACAACACCGTTCCTGCTACAACTACTTTTGAGACCTTTTTAGTAATTATCGGTGTCTTCGGGACAGCATTTGTCTTGTTGTACATTGCGAGAAAGCGAATGAAATAGATTATAACAAACAATGTTCATGTATGGTCATCCATGAACAATATTGTTCGATGGGTTTTAATCGATGTACACCTTTGAAGAAAGGAAAAATCGATAGGACGTGAGATGAGTGAGAAGAAGGAACGCTTTAGTTACCCTGCTCTTCATCGGATTCTTTCTTGTTACTTTAGTCGCTTTTACTCCAAATGCGGCTGCAGAAACACCAGAAGAAGGAGATAGATCGATAGTCATTGGTATGTTTGAACAACCAGACTTTCTTGGACCGATGATGGCAGGCACCATTGCGGCCTGGGAGTTCCTCAATTGGATGTATGATCCACTGATCCGATGGGGGGACGACTGGACCGTAAAAGGAGGTCTTGTAGATGACTGGGAGTGGGCCGCAAATGGAACACAACTGACTCTGCATCTAGTACACAATGCAACGTGGCACGACGGTACCCCCTTCACTTCAAAAGATGTTAACTGGACACTCTTTACCTGGACATGGCTAGGATGGTGGGTCGCACAGACTCCTCGCATCGACCATAGAAATATCAGATGCCCTGATGACTATACTGTCGTTCTCAATTTCGTTGAGAATGGATATGAGAGTATAGCAGCTTGGCAGGCTGCACCTCCATATTGGTATTGGAGAGACTCATACGACAATACCTCAGTAGAGGTGAATCAAGAGTGTTTCTTAACTGGTCTAACATATGTCCCAATACTACCTGCTCATCTTTGGGATCCATTGATGTGGCATCATCCAGTATGGGGCTTAGAAGGTACAGGATATGGGTATTATGACGCCAACGACACTTGGGTTTACCTTGGATATTGGGACTATTATAACTGGGATGGAATATCCTGGGGAACGATTTTGCCTCCATATGAGAGGGCAGACATCGGTACTGGTCCATTCATCCTCAAAGAGTATGAAGTTGGTGAATACGCCATCTTCGAGGGCAATGATGACTATCATTGGGGCGCCCCATCAATCGATAATCTAACAGTCTTATTCTATTCATCAATTGAAACAATGACACAAGCTCTCAAAGCGGGAGAGATTGACTTCTGTGAAACTACAGCCAACTTCATTGAAACTGGAGTGTTTGGTCCCGAGGTGACAATCAATGAAGTCAGTTCGCTTGGTTGGCAAGCGTTACTGATAAATCAAGACTGGATTTATGCAAATACCACCGATGCATTTGCTCTAAGAGAACCTGCTGTTAAAGTTGCGATTAACCAGGCAGTCAATAAATCGAACATAGTAAATGTAGCTTATCTAGGACATGCTAGAGAAGCAGACTCTGTGATTCATAGCGAACTCAAATGGCACAATGATGCACTTGTGACCCGTGACGTTGGACTCACTGAGGCAAAGGCAACATTGGAGGCAGATGGATGGGTTCTGAATGAAGATGATGTCTATGAGAAGATCCTCAACGGAACTACAAAGACACTTTCATTCACGCTTAAATTCCAGACTGGTGATCCAACGGCTTTGAGCATGGCTCAGCTCATTGAGAGTGATTTAGAAGCGGCTGGTTTTGATGTAACCCTCCAAGCACTTGATATCACAACCTATACTGCAGATTTGCTGGGATACAATTTCGACCTAACACTTGGCTACTGGTCTCAGATTGGTGATCCAAACAGCATGGCTCAGTACATGACTTCAACCAGTTGGATCAATCCTACTGGCCTGAATGTACCAAGAGTCGATCAAATATACAAAGAGCAACAGCTGGCAACAGAATCTGGGCGTGAAGATCTAATTAATGAGATGCAACAGCTCATCTTCAACGAAGCCAGTATCTGCGTTCTTGCGGAGATCAGTGACATTGAGCTCTACAGAAACGATAGATGGGAATTTCCAAATGCTGACTGGCTGAGTGGTATTCTGTCAATGTGGAACTGGGAATCTTGGCTCCATGCAGAATATGTACCACCTGTTGGATTTCCAATCTCTATGGAACTTGTAATTATTGCAGGTGTTGGAATCCTAGTTGTCGTTGTGATATTAGTGTATATGAGATCCAGAAAAGGCTAGCAATATCAAGATAAGAAGTGAGAGCAGGCAGTTACAGCTGTCTGTTCTTATTCTTTTTTTTCTTTATCTTGCATTTGAATAGTTGAGTTGAAAGAGACTATGGGGCTAAGAGGAACACTAGCAAAACGAATAATTCAAGCAGTGATCACAATATGGATAGCACTATCAATTGATTTTGTGTTTTTCCACTTGCTTCCAGGCAACCCCGCATCACTTCTTGCAAGGAACCCAAACCTAGGTGAGCTTGTTCAAGAAAGGGTCATAGAAGAGTTTGGTCTTGACCAACCAATGATTGTCCAATACGGTCTATTTGTTCGGAACTTTCTACCAGCTATTTTTGGTTTTGGAAACCTTGGAGTTTCATTTCATTTTCTTGTTCCTGTTGAAGAAATCATCTACAAGCGACTTTTGAATACATTAGTGCTTGTTTTACCAGCAACTATTATCTCCATTATCACCGGCATATGGATTGGTAAGAAATCAGCTTGGAGAAGAGGTGAAAGGGAAGATGTTACGGGTCTTCTGATATCCTTGGTCACCTATTCTATCCCTTCATTTTGGCTCTCAATGTTTTTCATAATGTTATTCTCTGTAAATCTGCATCTTTTTCCGTTAACACCTTGGAATCCTGGCACCAGCCCGCCTGATGCTATAGGTTTCATAGCAAACATGTTGTCACACATGATCTTACCCTGGGCTGTGTTGTGGGTAGCTCTGATAGGGTTCTTCGCTCTAATCATGAGAAGCGCACTCCTCGATGTTCTAAGTGAGGATTACATGATAACTGCAAAAGCAAAGGGACGAACTGAAGATGATCAACTCAATAAAGAAGCTGTTCCAAATGCTATGATTCCTGTTGCAACAGTTGTAGCTCTCAATATTGGGGCAACCGTTGCAGGTGCTCTGCAAGTGGAAGTTGTCTTCTCCTATCCTGGGATTGGACGACTTTTATGGGATGGTATTCTGTATCGAGATTATCCCCTCTTACAAGCCACTTTCTTCATAATTACAGTTGTTATTGTTGCTGCCAACCTTATTGCAGACTTCTTGTATTATGTTCTTGATCCAAGAATTCGAATTGGATCTGAGATTGTAATTTCAGAGGTGAAAAAGGAATCTCTTCTCAAACGCCTAATAGATCCTGTGAGAATGCTCTTCCTTTTACTCATAATTCTTAATCTTGGAGCAATTATTGTATATCCAAACTATCTAGGCTTAGCTGCTTCTATTAGCATTCTGATAATATGTTTGTTTAAGAGAAATGCAGTCGCGCAATTTATTCTAGGTCGTTTAAAATCATATTCGATATCGAATTTAGCATTTCTGTGGGAGCATTACAAGTTTCGACTAGTATCGCATTTGTTGTTTCTGCTCCTAACAATCAACCTTGTTGTTCTCATCCCTATTGTTTTTCTGAATCTATATGGAATGGAATGGTCCCTCTCGTGGGGTCTCACATTTATTGGAATTGGACAATTTCCTCCCTCAATTGGACTTGATGGGATGTCATATGCACTCATGATTATTCTTTCAGCCATTGCTCACCCTACAATAACACAAATAATTCTTGGTTTGATGTTTCTCAGCTGGGTTCTAGGTAGAAGATCTAAGACCGAAGGTATGTTACGTCAGTATATCAATACACCAATGGGACAGTTTGGAACTGCATTAGTTGTTTTCTTTGTGGGTCTTGCAATCTATGGTGATATAATTGCTCCCTATGATCCTGAACAACATCTCACAGGGCTACCATATAGACGACCAAGTGAGTTGCCACTTGACCAATTCCTCAATATTTCCTTGAGTACAGGTCTTTTGATTCTTGGATTTGTCATGTATAGTTTTGTGTTTTTTAAACGAAAACCAAAGGCTCCAACTGCTTTTACTCGGATGCTACTAGGGACAGTGATGATATCAATTGCGATGATTCTAGGATACTATTCTATTATCAAATCTCATATTTTGGGAGTATATGCATCTGCGCTGATTGTAATTATTGGACTATATATCGTGTTAAAAGTCCGTTTGAATCTCAAGCAACTTTTTGGAAATATAAGAACATCCTACTCATCATTGCTATCAATCAGTCTTATCGCAATCGGGTTTATTCTATTCTTGGCATCAGCAATGCTGGTTATCACAGG
>JBHLQJ010000095.1:0-10103 GCA_048884945.1 Candidatus Thorarchaeota archaeon
ATAGCTAGTGGATTTATCAGAGCCCAAATAGCATCGATTATTACGAGATTTACTTCCAACACCTCTTGCTGTTTGAAGCTATCAAACCCATAACTCTCAGCAAGATTGTCAATTTGTGAAATGACTGAATCATCATACTCCTCGAGTTGAACAAGAAGTAGATTTGTGCCAGATACGCCAAAGGTACTTTGTAGCTGTGAAAGGTCCATCAATGCCATCATGCCACCATTAAGAATGTCAAAAGCTTGCGCATTGATTTCCAAAGATGTGCCCTCTACGCCTAGACTCTGTACGAGAGGATCCACGAAGAGGTCAGTAGCCATCTTTCCTCCAATCCAGACTTGCTGAGTATTGTCTATACTTCGACCCTCAAAATACCAATCAGAAATAGTTGTATCCCAGTCTACACCAACCAATACAGCTGAGCTTGTACGATCCAACCCGATGTATTCATATCGTTCAAGTTCCTCATTCCAAAGGATTGCAGGCATCTCTTCTACTTCTGAGTATACCACAAGACGTGTTTCTATTCTATATACACCTAAGACATCATCAAGATCATCAACTAACTGGTTGGGTATTATATCTCCTCCACTGAGGAAATTAAATGAATCATTCAAAGGCGTTCCATAGAGTGAATATGAGTTATAGTACAGATTCAAGAGAGCTGGATTTCCAACAGCTACAACATTTGAACCCATGGAGCGGGTAACATAGGAGATAGATGTGGTGTGCACAACACCTCCACCTATCCAAAGAAGTGAAGCAATTGTAAAACTAAGGAAAAGGGAGATAACTGTTCGACGAGTTCCTCTTAATCTTCTGCCCGTTCCTTTGGTGGCAATGCGAAAGGGCAGCCCAAAACTGTCGAGGAATCCTGCTACACGAACTTTTGAACCTACATCAGGATTCAATGCTAAGGAGGGAGATTCTTGAACAGTATCGTAAATTGGTTTCTGGGCGGACAAATATCCAGCTATAATTAACACAATTGCGAGAAAGGATATTTGCAATACTGGAAAGGATCCTGCAAGTTGAAGTGTTGGAACCATGGTGCTCAACCAAATCATTCCAATTATGTACAGAACGGTACCAAGCCCGAGACCAAGTACAATACTGGCAAGAAGTATAATGACTGATTGCGCCATGAAAAAGTCAAAAATTGTATCTAGAAGAGTGCCAATCGACTTCATTAGACCTATATCACGCCTTCGAGTGACCATCTCCAATGATATGGTAGTAGATACAACTACTGCGCCTAACACAAACACAAGTAGCAGAATCGTCCATACAAAGGTCGAAAAGAATGTACCAAATGATGATGATAATGCACTTGCTACAGCAAAAGAAGAAACATCTAGTAAGACATTACTAAACAAAAAGACGAAAGTTGTAGCAGTCACTATACTCGTTAGCGAAATTATAGTGAGGGTAGTCCGGAATGGACGTCTCTTGAGGTCTTTTGAAGCAAACATCTGATGGTCAGTCATTACGAGTTAACACTCCACGGTCCATGATATAATGGTGAATTTTGGACTGTTTGATGATGCCTTCATCATGGGTCATTACGATTACGGCCTTTCCTCGCTTGTTCAAATCCGTCAGAAGTTCACGTATCATCTGACCACTATGTCCATCAAGATTGGCTGTAGGTTCGTCAGCTAAAATGATTGGGGGGTCATTTGCCATTGCACGTGCTATTGCTATTCGTTGTTGTTCTCCAGAACTAAGCTGCCAAGGAAGATGATCTGCGCGATGCTCCATCTCAACTCTTTCAAGGAGTTTCATTGCTTCATCTCTTAATGCAGAACTGCTTCTTTCTGAGAGTTGCATTGGAAACATAACATTTTCAATTGCAGTCAAGGTGGAAACCAAATTATAGCTCTGGAAAATGAAACCCGTGTTATTAAGTCTAAAAGACGCTCGGAATGATTCATCATAATCGTTAATCGGCACATCCATAACAAAAACCCGTCCCTGAGATGCCATATCGATTGCACCGATAATGTTCAGAAGCGTTGTTTTCCCGGAGCCAGATTTACCAGATATAACAACAAAATCCCCAGCATCGACTACGAGATTTACACCTATGACAGCCTTAATCTCTGCATTGCCCAGTTTGAAAGTTCGATGGACATCACGGAGTAGAACAGCATGTTGAACTTCTTCAAGATCTTCAACATCCAAATCATCACGCGTATAATCTATTGCATCAAGATAGTCTTCATCTGCCATGTTGTGCCACCTTGGATTGTACCCCGATGACTGTAAATCCAAGATAAGCATAGGGGTTGGACAATTAATGTACCAAAATATCCTGACAATCGATAGCTAAGCGTGCCCAATCAGTGAGCAACACGGGCTTCTCCCTACCAAAAACCTTCACTATGCGAAGAATTTCAGCTTCTAATAGAGTGGCTATGTAATAGGAGATGAGACTCTTATCAACATCAAGAGTTTTGCTGATGATGGCTTGAGTCGTTTGTCCATTTGAGGCACATTCACAGAGAATTGAATTTATAGTAGGGTTCCGGGCTAGAGCTGTCAAGAGCATAACTTTCTCGTCTGAAGAAAAGTCTGGAGGGAAGATATGCCGGACATTGCCATTCCTTAGAGATACTACTTGTCCGTCTTTCTCCAACAGCCTAAGATGATACTGCAATGCGCCCATAGCACAACCAATTATTCGGTGAAGCTCTCGAAGGTGTATACCAGGATTATCAGTAACCTCGTCAAGAACTCGTTCTCTTAGCTTCTGCAGTCTGCGTTCGTCACGTCGTTCTATTGATAATGTTCCAATAGCAATCATAAAGAGTCCAAAATCAATAGTAGTGAAGAGCGCATTAGACCAAGCTAAATTAGTACCTCCTGAGTTCCAAGTGAAGAAGCCAACGTCCATGGAAAAATTCTCTACTCTCGTCGCACTACCTATCCATATTGATAGTGCTTGAAATTCAGCATAACTACTGTCTCCACTCAAGGTGGGAGATAGGTCTTGGGCAATAGGCTCAACACCACCAAAACTGAAGCCAGATAGGACCACACCTAGTACCCCCCAAGTGAGGAGAACAAGTGAAAGTCCCACTAGGATATGTTTGGTGAACTGCCTATTCATGTTCAAACATCCACATTCAAACCCTAATAGCATTTTGCAGTTAAAAACTACGTTTGTTGAAATTTCGCACTACTAAGTAGCACCTCGTGCAGGGTAGGTCAATGTAATCTTAAAACTGCAAGACTCCTGCCTAGCTGACATGCATGTTTCCTCAATGACAAGCAACTTTTCATATTCAATTCTGTTGAAATCTGTTAGATATTCGAGAACAGCTTCTATGAAGCCTTTCAGAAAATAGCAGGATGGTTCTTCAGATTCATAACCAGAGGCATATGGATTATCACCAATCTCAATTATCGCCTCTTCGTCTAACCATAGCTTATAGAGTTTAGAAATCTTAATGTCACCAAAAGGCACAATCAAAGTTTCAAGAGCCATCTTGATGAACTCAATTATGCCCTTGAAATCCCCAGGAGACTTTTGTTTTCCTATCTTGAAATATTCTCGTTGTGCTTCTAGTCCTGCAAGGCGCCCAGCAGAATAATAAAGGTCCTTAACTCGGTCTGGGAACATCACTGCAATTCTGTTTCCAAGCTTGTTCCAAGTCTTAGCAAAGAATGCAACCATAAGATCACGTTCCTTGAGCCTACTCTGCCACCATGGAATCACCTTTTCTTCACTAGACATGTCACAAGCCTCGTTTCACAGATTGATGATGAATTGAAAGTTAAGTGCTTTATGGGTATGTGATACCTCTACACCAAACGGACATTCCAAACACAGACATCTGCACCAGTTGCTCGACTCATTTCTTGGAAGACTTTTGCCTCAACGCCTTTGAACTCGAGTATGGATTCAAGGATACCACTAAATATCTCGCAATACCCGAATCCTCGCATTCCTTCAAGATTGACTTCCTGACACCAAACACAATTGTCATCAGTTATGCGTACAGATCCTCGCGCCGTCTTCATATCCACATCCTTGGGCTTCTTGTCAAAAAGAACCTTGTATAGGATTTCTATGAGTTTTGTAACATCTTCACGTGTTGTAACGTTATCTTTCGTCTTCTCGACAATCTCGGTGTTGAGGTAGATTTGTTGACCAATTTCTTTTCCGAGGTCTCGAAGGCTCTGATTTGCATCATCAATACTAGTAGTATTTGATAGAATATTCTCAACATAATGAGAATAGAGGCTAAGTAGTAAAGGATTGTCTATCTTGGGCATAGCATTCACACCTATTTGATATCTAGAGTGTCTTCCCAATCACTTTAAGACCGTATTTTCTGTATTTTGCGATTGTTTGCACCACTTTTGGTAATGGAATCTTCAATGACTCTGCAATTTGTTCTGTTGTTCGAGAGCCATCACACATGCGGATGATGTTTTGATCTTCGACAGCTACTTTACTCACATCACCCTCGAAACGAGGACATTTAACATAGCGGCCCATTTTACCTATTCTCTCGTCTTGAGTTACTGCTTGTTCAGCAGAAACTGGTGGTACTGTGATTATTCCTTTTGAAGCGCCCCACTTGAGGAGATCAATTACTCGATTATTGGGTTGAAACATCGAGTCTGCTATTTTGTCTACATTATTACTTCCATCCACAAGCATGAGAACATCAAATCCAAAGTTACGATATAGTTGCTTCATCTCACGGTAAAGTTCAGAATCTAGTGATAACACAGTTGAGTACTGTGGACCGCGCTCAGGAATAGTTCCAGGCAGTACATTGAACGATTCTGGAGGTGGTAATTCCGAAGGGATTGGTTCAGGGGTTGATTTAATGAGAGGAGGAGTATGAATGGTTTCGACAGTTGGTGGTGTTTCTTTTGGCACTGATGATTCAACAGAGGCGGCTTTAATTGCGATACTCTCTAGTACTTGAAGATTAGATTCAACAGATTCTTCAAACTCCTCAGGCGGAGGGGGAAGTACTATTCCTTCCAGCAATCGTAGAACATTCTTAGTCTTGGCAATTGCTAAACCAAGTTGAAGCTCTGGCACATATAAGACTGTCAGAATCCAGTTGTCGTCAACAGGGGATAAAACAACAAGTCCACGGTCAGTATCGATTGTCATGAGACGCAGATCAGATTTGTAAAGGTTAATGCTATCCTTAACTCGTGGGAACAACTCATCTGGAAAAGCAAAACTAACAAATGGTCTACCGACCTTTGTCATCAATGAATAACCCAATACCTGATCATCGAATCTCAATTTAGATAGAGCTCGCTCTAAATCTTTGGACATATTCTTTAACTCACCGACTCTGGTCTGACCAATGGTTGCTTGGACGTGGTATTCTCCGAGAGTCGTCTGAAAAGGATTGTGGTCACAAAGGTCGGCTTTTCAATCGCAACTTGTCAAAAACGGTTAAGAGGAGTTCCAACATGTCGAATAAACATAATGAAGAACTTTATTGGCGGCTTATCTGGGGTTGTTGCTGGCTCAATAATTATTGTGATTGGGCGTGGATTAGCACCACTATTGTATCCAGAGCCATTTAATGTGGTATGGTTTCTATTAGTGGGAAATCATGCAATTCAAGCAACTCTGTTTGAACCTATTACACCATCGGTTTTAGTATCATACATTTTAACGTGGGTCATTATCGGACTAGTAATTGGCATTTTTTCCAAACCCGGATGGAATACTGTTAGGTCCGCAATTTGGGTTGGTTTGATCAACGCGATTTTTGCCTTGATTTCATTACTACTTCTGGAGCCTGAATTTTGGATTAGCGCAACTAGGAATTTCGATTTGCTGTTTCAGTTTGTGACATCCTTGGTTCTATCAATACTTGCATTACCATCTGCATTGCCTGTATCAATACTAATTGAGCGATTAAAACATCAAGCAGAGCCTCCAATTCCGTTGAGGATTGAAACAGTGTGTGAGTGTGGTGCCACATTCAAATCAAATCCTCTGATATGCTCAGAGTGTGGGAGAACGTTGGGTCGAGAAGATATCTAACGGTCTCTTGTTATTGCTCCACCTAGGAGTCCACCAATTGCACATGCTATTGCTGGGTAGATCGTTCCCTCTAGAGATACCTGCATGATCAAGAGAGATCCTTGTTGAAAAATTGAGGCAATATCACCGCCATGAAGAATCATGAAGAATAGTAGCCATGTCAGAAACGCACCAATGATGGCAGAAAAAACCGCAGAAAGGATTCCAGGAAATATCTCCTTTGTCATTAGTCCTGCGACTAATCCACCTGTTCCCCATGCTAACCACATGAGAACAGTTGCACCAGTAGCTCCAATCGGGTAAATTGCACCCAGACTAGTTGAGCCTAGAAAAGCTGGTGCTGGATAGAGTACAGTGCAAACTACTGCAAGTCGTAGTTCAAGTTCACTAGTGATAAGAAAGTCATCTACAATTGTTGATGCAATAAGGTCATTGGGCATAAAGCTACCAAACATTAGTACTACAAATGTTATTGCAAATGCTATAATTAATCCCATAAGCGTGCCTAAACCTTGACCCAATTAAGGTCCTCCATGAACTTCGTTCTATACCCTATTTTCGGTTATTAGGTTTTATACCTATGCCGGATGAGTAGCTGGTCTTCAATGACTTTCGATTTGCGGTTTTATCGAAGCGAGAGGGTCCAAGTACACGCCTCATCACCCAATGCCCTACAGGATTCCTGAAAACTCTCTGCTTGAAATCCTCGAAGTTTCATGACAGCATCAAACACACCACTCACAATGACGCAGTACTGCAAGCCAGGCATGTCTGTTATATGAACCCCAGCGCATATTGGACAGTTTGCATCTGTAAACTTGATACTTCGTCTATCATCACTAATCCAGATGTCTGTAAATTCTTGTCCAGAATTCACCTTGTACGCAAGTTGTAGAGTGTTTGCGAATTCATGGAATTTACCAGCATGTTGACGAATTCTGTCAGCATAGTCCATTAGGAGTGTTTCTCCGACTCGAAAACCAATGTCTTTCATTTTTCGATTTATTTCATCAACACTGACACTCGTACTCATGAGAAGGTTCATCAACTCTCTATAACTAGCTTGAAACAGAACCTTACTCACTTTGTCAGTCATGAAGTTCCAGGCGATTTTTCCTTTTACACCCATTTGTTTCTTCAACCTCCAGTATCAGAATCTTGACGCTTTGTCTATGCGAATGAATCTGACGGATTTTCCACGATAGGGGATAATCATCTGCAACGCTTCAAAATAGGGTATACCCATTTCCGTAGCTATTTCCTGCAATGTTTTCTTTCCATTGCACCTCTCAAGTATAGCCCGATGCTGCTTCTTTACCTTGTCGATCTTCCCTTCAAATAAAGGCAACTCTATAATTTCTCTCTGACTTGGTTCCAGTCCTTCAGGGCAATCAACCCATAGAATATTACGTGAAACACACCATTTCACAATCTCAACAATCTTCTGTACTGGTCTTGCCAAGAGTTCAGCCAATTTATAGACCGTCATCTTCTCGTCAACAATAAGAAGAACATCGATGCCTACATTAGCAAAAAGCCGTTTTATTGATGCATTGAGCTCTGAATCCAATGTCACTGAGTGTTTGTAGTTATCACCTCGGTGCACAATGCATCCATGTTTAACCTCCGCCATTTCTTTGGGCGTTTCAGTCAGAGGTACAGTAGCAACAGTTTCCATTGTTGCCTGTTTTTCTGGTTCATGAGTCAAAACATCCTCTGTAATCATATCTGAGGATATTTCAGAGGTTGCGAGCTCGGATTCAACCACCGATTTTTCCTCTGTAGGCAAAATTACTTCTTCTGCAGCGATAGAAGCTGGAGGAAGTGGCAGATTAACCTGAACGAGAAGATCAACGACAGCTTTTGTTCGTGATAGAGCGCCACCAAGTTGAAAATCGGGTTCGAACAAGACAGCAAGTACCCAGCTAGAATTGACTCTTGCCAGAATGACAATACCACTGTTGGTCATAATGTTAACGAGTTTCAAGTCATTTCCATGGATTCTAAGTGTACCTTTGATTTGGGGTAGTACATCATCAGGCAGAGAAAATGAGAGGAAGGGATGACCATCACTTGTTATTAGAGCATATCCACTCACTGACTCATCAAACTTGAGTTTTGTTAGGACACGCTCCAACTCCAAATGACATTCACCAAGCCTTGCGTTGCAAAGATCACTGATACACAAGTCACTGAACTTTAAGTAACTTTGTACCATCTTCTGATAGTAAGGGATTAGACTTTAGAAATTCGACTATATCAGGTATTTGGGGATGTGTTGCGGATATTGATGACACATAAAGAGATGCTATGGCATTAGCTAGTGTTAATCGATCATTTGATGGGAGTTTGAGAAGAGTCCCGTAAATGTCACCAGCATTCCATGCATCTCCAGCACCGCACACTACATGGCTTTCAGCAATAAATGCAGGAGTGGCAATTGTTTCACCATCGCTAATAGTTGCAGAATAGTGAGGTGTATGAAGGTCTATGCGAACACCGGTTTCATTTGCTATCAGTTTAGCACCTTCAAGCCACAGTTTTGGTTTCAGAGAGATATTCCGCCAGCGAGTTGCATCATTTGTCAGAGTCCGAGCTATCCATCCTACTTCATTTTCATTCACTCCAATAATGTCAACCAAACCTGTTTGAATAACACTATCAACAAGCTGTGAAACTATATCGGGATTTCCTGATGGATCACCCATGTCCATGAATGTCATTGCCTTTGATGATTCTTTTATCATTTGAAAGAGGTCGTGAGCTAGTTCTGCGCCTTTCTGATTATGATTGAGATTAACTAAGACGACAATCGCGCAGTTTCTGAGGGTTTCAATATCGTTCTGATTGAGGTCCGAAAAAGAGAATTCTGAGGCAGATCCGCTGTCGCTGATCATGAGGTTTACCTTTCGACCAGAGAACTTCGTTTCAATTGAAACGGTGGAAGACAACCTGCCATCGGTGTGAACATGACTTAAATCAAGTTGGGGATTCGCTAATGCTTTCAATAGAGATTCCCCATAAACATCAGTTGTGACAATCAGTTTGGGATTTAGGCCCAACGAGAGCAGAGCCGAGGCTGTATTCACAGCATTTCCACCTCTTCGAATGAACTGCTCATTCCCAAGGAGATTGCCTCCACCCTGTTTTGCTAGCTGTGTCAGATTATCTATAAAAACATCGAAGTTATCATAGATAACGAAGTGATCTACAAAGAAGTCTGGAAGGATAACTGGATAACCAACTTTTGGGGGGTTTTGCAGTATTGAAATAAGACGAGTGTAATCCAACTCGCTCTTCTCCTAAGCATAACAGGATTGTGTTCTAAACTTTTTTCAGAGCGTCTTTAACCATCTCGGTAATCCGGTCCTCTTCAATACCTGTTTTCTTTGCGGTCTTTGTAATATCACAGTATGCTAAATCTTCGAACGACTTGATGCCAGCCTTCGTAAGTAATGGGACTTCTGACTTCTTGACAGATTTGAGGGATGCTAGATCGTCAGCCACTGATTCAGCTTTGGCTTCGGCAGGCTCTGCTTCTGCTGCCAAGGCTGCAACTAATTCTTCGAGATCCTTCATATATTGCTTGAGGACATCTACATTTTCTGGGTGTACTGTCCTTCTACGATTATCTACTATAAGTCCCATACGCCGAGCTTCAGCTACAGTGAGCCCTGCTTGACTAGTTTCTTCAATACTAAACCCACGGCCTCGTTTTGGACGAGCATCCTTGGGTGCTTTCACTGTTGGCTCAGCAATGATATCAAAGCTCATGGGTTATTCACCTGTCTCGGCTCCGAGCCTCTGGTGTCCTTATTAGGCTTTCGAGATGGCAAAGTAACGCGTCCTACTTTACACTAACAGGCAAAGTGGTTTTTGGAGGGTATCCCCATGATTCATGAGCTATAGGACGTGTTATCAATCGTTGGTAAATGAATTACTCATCACAATCTCTATGCTAATCACTATCTATTGCTAAGAGATTACCTCCTCCCAAGAAACTCACATCAGTTACCACGTAGGATCGAATTACAACTTACATCATTTCTAACTTCGATCTATCTCC
>JBHLQJ010000096.1:0-9991 GCA_048884945.1 Candidatus Thorarchaeota archaeon
TCTATAACTATGCGGAAAATACCTTGAGATCTTCACCTACTTGATCTAGTACTATTGTTGCAGGAAAGATGCTAGACTGATTGATAACTACCTAAAAGAGCTCACAAAGAGATGACTTTATCGTATTTCTTCATTAGAAGTTCAACAATTTCAGGAAAATCTACTCGCGCAACATCAACAACGAGTCTGCCATCAATGCCTCTTTCTTCAATGTGATGTTTTGACGCATGTACTTTGATTTTAAGATCTATGAGCTCATTAGCATGAGGGCAACCCCTATCTGCAAGATAGACGCCATCTTGAACCAAGAGGAGATCAGTTTCAATACCCTGTATTCTCAAAGATTCTACTACTTCTTTAACACTATTACATTGATTTGATAGCCAAATTAGATATTTCATGTTCATGCCCTCCCTAGAATGTGAGAACAATCTCGTTCTCTACAAATGCCTTCGCAACATCTTCTTCTGAAAGCACTTCCACATTTTCAAAGATTTCATCGGAACTTATCCTTCGCTCATCAAGAGATTTTTTGCTTGCACATATTCGACCATCAAAGCTCTCGAATGTTGATTTGAACATTCGAATATGGGTTATCTCTTGGTTCTTCATAAGACCATAAACTCCATCACCAAGAAAGAGTAGTTGTGGTTGATGATCCATTCCAAACATGCCTACTGCAGCACGCCAGCCTTCAGCGGCTATTATCTTCCCAAATGGTTTGGTTGTCACAAGAACAAGCACTGGTTTTTCTACGAACTCCATTTTGATTACTCCTACATTGTCAATGTTACCAGTCTATCAACTTGTCCAACAATTTCTGCAAATTCTGTCAAACCAGTGACCTCAACCCCTGAAATGAAATCGCCACCAGCTTGGTCAAAACCTCTGGCAGAGGTACATAATCCACATGCTTGGAACTCAACACCTTCATCAGCGAGTTCCTGCAGCTTCTCATTCATCGGTCTGTCAGGGTCCGGATCTTGGTTTAGCTTTGCATTATTGACACCATCAACGAAAAGGAACACCTTGACACCATAGCCTTTAGCTAGTGCAGCTTTACACAATTCATAGAAAGTGTGGCTGTTCTGGAAAGTATATGGCGAGGTAGTCAATAAAACTCCAAGTGTCTTCTTCTCCATTAATCATCAACTCTAAGAGTGAATGGTCTGGCCGCGGAAATTGCATTAAAAAAGCTAACCCCGTGGCTATTCTTTGATTTCAATCAGCTCTAGGTTTTACATTTTGTCTATTTTTCAGGTACCGAACTAATCCAGTGAAAAGATTGACCATTGGAACTTCGGATTGATAAGAACTATAGCAAGACCCAAATTTTTCCGAGTTTAATTCCTCTTCGAAAATGATTTCTAGTAAAATAAAGGGAATTTGGAGGATCATAAAAAACATGCACAACCAATGTTGTGAGGTAAAAGCTAGAGCAATGACAAACATAGTCCAACCAACCGAAAAAGGATGCCGGATTATTTCATATATTCCCTTTTGTACAAAATCCGTAGTGTATACCCAACTCTTTCCTTCCTCAATAGCCCCATATTTCATGAATGCTGTTATTGAAAATGTGATGAGAAGAAAACTAGGTATAAGTAGTAACCACCCAATCCATCTCACAATTTCGATTCCAGAATAATTGTAACTATACGCAAAAACATATAGCTGTAAGATGAAGAAAATACCAGCGGCAGTTGCAGCTACTTGATTTTTGAAACTAGTTGTATTTTTTGTATCATCTGTCATTACGACACTCAAGAAACGAATTAGTATATCTGCATTAACATCTTTCGTATTTGACAACTGAGTGTAGTAAGTGTTTTTGGCAGCCTTGAATACTTTAATGTACTAGAATGTTTTTCATACTCAAACTATTGGAGGTTAATGAAAGGTGGAAGATGCAATTATCGTCTTTATGGACAAGGAAGGAAAATCACATGAATTTGAGATAGATGATGAAGAAACCATTCTTGATCTATCAAGAAAGGGGGTTACCTCAATTAACCTTGAAACTGTTCTTTCAATTCCTGTGCTGAAGGAACTTGAACTAGGTGGGAATTCACTCGAAGAGATTGATCTTTCGCCACTATCCAAATGCAAGGATTTGCAGAAACTTAGCCTTTTTAAAAATCAATTAAAGTCAATAAATTTAGCCCCTCTAAGAGATTGTATTGCACTTGAAGAACTCAATCTTGGTTCTAACCAATTTAGCACCATTGATTTAACAGCTATTGGTTCGTCACAATCTCTCAAAAGGATAAGACTATTCAATAATGGAATGAGCAAAATCAACATTGAACCCCTTTCAAGCTGTGCAAGTCTGGAAACACTTGAGATTGAGAATAATGAAATAAAATCTATTGATCTCAAACCTCTCTCAAATTGCAGTAGTTTTCAACAGTTGAACCTCATGTATAACAAACTCAAAACAGTTAATCTTACGCCACTAACGAGTTGTACTATGCTGAAGTTCGTATATCTTCATCACAATCAATTGGAAAATATTGATCTTACACCTTTCGAAAATTGCAAGGATTTACGAATTCTTCGGTTAGGAGGAAATTTAATCAAGGAGATTGATCTAACTCCTCTTTCATCATGCGTTGAGTTACGACGTTTGGGACTTGCCATGAACAGGATTACATCCTTAGATTTGAGTCCCCTAGCTGGAGCTGAACATCTATCCAGTTTAGATATTGCAGGAAATCAACTAACAAAAATTGACCTTAATCCGCTTAGTAACTGTGAAGAGCTTACCGAGCTCTATCTATATAGTGACCACCCACAAGAGAATGAATTTGCTAAATTGGATATCTCCGCATTATTCAACTGTGTCGATCTTGAGGATTTTGGCGTGAGTGACGAAACTGAATTGGTAGCTGACAAGAATCTCAAGGACGAAGATGATATCCCAATTGCAATAGAGGAATTATTAGATGAAAAAAGGATAGATTGGATTTGAATCCCCATTTCGCGCGTATGCATATTAGATTTAAATAAAGGAAAATGGAAGAAGAATTAACTGGCACGATGAGGATTTGCGATGTCATCGAGGGAGCAAGAGCTAGCAAAAATAGCGAGATTGTATGCAAGGTACTTAAATGGCCCACTAGGTCATGGAGTAATGGATCATCTCAAAGAAGGCGAGAGTTTTACAATTAGATCTCGTGATGAAACACTTGAGATAATCAAACTCGATGGAAAGGCTGTTGTCAAAGTTATTGAAGACTCTACTACAAATGCTACAAATAATGTTGGGGGTCTATCAAACCTTCACTGATTCTAAAGCAAAGCGAATATAACTAGAAACTGCTGACGCAAAAGCAGGTGGTGTATGAGATGGTAGTTGAAATGGATGATGCCACAAGAGAACAGGTTCGAGAATTGTTCCTAGAGATAGTGAATGAAGTGACA
Organism: Candidatus Thorarchaeota archaeon; assembly: GCA_048884945.1. Taxonomy (GTDB): domain Archaea; phylum Asgardarchaeota; class Thorarchaeia; order Thorarchaeales; family Thorarchaeaceae; genus SMTZ1-45. The sequence goes on from JBHLQJ010000096.1 coordinate 3,424, forward strand.
ATTCATCTCTTCGTTGAGGAAAAGAATTGCCTTTACTGTAATGATGTAAAAGATATAGTTGAGCAGCTCGCAGATTTAACTGATAAGATCAAAATCATTGAACATAAGGGAGCTCTAGATAGTGATATTGCAAAAGAGATGGGTGTGAAGTTTCATCCAGCTTTGGTACTTCATGGCAAGGACAAATACAATATCAAGTTCTATGGAATTCCTGCAGGCCACGAGTTTGGAGCTTTAGTCGGTTCTATTATTGATGTTTCCACAGGTACAGCACCATTACCACCAGATATTATTGAGGACATTATATCAATTGACAAACCGATAAACATCAAGGTCTTTGTCACTCCTCAATGTCCTTACTGTCCAAATATGACGCGGTTGGCACATCAAGCAGCTATTTTGAATCCACTCGTTACCTCGGAGATGTACGAATCACTTGAGTTTCATCAATTAACAGAAAAGTATGAAGTCTTCGGCGTTCCCAAAACCATTATCAATGAAACTATAACAATTGATGGTCTTTCGTCTGTTGAAATGTTCGTCGAGAAACTCTTCGAAGCCATTGATTCTTGACATATCCAAAACTGATTATAGAGAGAATGAATTTCTATTGTTATGGAAATTCAATCCTTTGTTATCATGCTGAGACCAGCTAATGATTATGGTATTGATGGTAAAGACGAAAAAGTGTCTGAGCATTTCAAGTATCTCCAAAGTCTTTTGAAAGATGGAGTCCTGACAATGGCGGGTAGGTTTTCGGAAGTGCTTATCGGACTAGTAATGATTGAAGCAAAATCGAAAGAAGTTGCTTCTAATATCATGCGAAATGATCCTGCAGTTAAATCAGGAATATTTCATGCAGAACTTTATCCATGGCGTATTGCTTTGAAAGCTGATTAGAGTGTTTTAGTCCTCTTGACAAGTGAAGAGGAACTCGGTCTCGTTGACATATTTGTAGGCTTGATATGCAGCATGAACGCCTTCTGCAACACCAGTAATGGCTTGTTTGAACTCACTATCTACGACATCTCCTGCGGCATAAACACCTTCGATATTGGTGCGACTTGAACGGTCAATCTTAATCTCGCCTTTTTCATTCAGTTCTACACCTAACTTCTTTGCCAAGTCCGAATAGGGAATTCCTCCAATTGCAATGAAAATCCCATCAAGTGGTAAGATGTCTTTCCCATTGTATGGCTTGTCAAGTTTGACTCCCATCACCTTCTGGTCACCAAGTATCTCAGTGACATTTGTTTCAGTGATGACTTCTATTTTGGGTTCCCGCTCAACACGGCGACCATTCACAGGTTCAGGTCGAATCTTTTGCCGTCGATAAATAATGTACACCTTTGGACAGTATTTTGCTAAAAGCAATGCTTCCTTGACTGCACTATCACTGCCTCCAACAACCCCAACAACTTTATCCTTGTATAACGGAGCATCGCATAGAGCGCAATAGCTCACACCCTTATTCTTCAATTCATCATGGCCTGGAACCTCAAGCTCGCGCTCTTTCATGCCTGTCGCGAAAATAACTGACTTTGCCAAGAATGTCTTGTTTTCAGTGATGACGTAGAAGATATTCTCTTTTGCTCTGAAGATGTCAGCTACAGTCCCAGATTCAATGTACACTGGATAATCTAAAGCATGGTCTTTCAGCTTATTAGCGAGCTCCTGGCCAGTTAGCTGAATATACCCAGGATAATTCGCAACATCATCGGTGAGAGTTATAGTCCCTCCTTCAACGTTTCCTATAACAGCCACACTAAGATCTAGGCGTGCAGCATACATTGCAGCTCCATATCCTGTCACTCCAGAGCCAATAATGACTAGGTCGTACACATAATCACACTCCTATCGCTCGTTTGATCCTTCTTTCGGTTCTACGATCAAATCCGATGAAGACTTCTCCATCTATCTTAGTCACAGGCACAGCCATCTGACCACTTAGATCCTTGAGTTCTTGAATGGCATCAGGACTTCTGAGAATGCATTTTTCTACAATCTCAACCTTATTACTTGCAAGAAACTCCTTCACCATTTTTGAGTGTGGACAATCTGGTGCAGTATATACAACAGCTTTGGTCATCAATGAACACTTCCAATACCTAAATTCGAGCGTCAAATTGATTTATGCGTACACTGATATAAATTATGAATAGAACACACGAGTATTTCGACTCTTTGATAACAATCTTAAGCAGAGATTGAGTCCAAAGCTCTTAGAATTGGAGTGAGCTACATATGAATAAGAAAGAAACCCTCACTTTCATCGACAGGCAAATTGAACTTGAAAAGAAGATTATAGAGATTGTTTCTGAGAATGTTGCACATCTTGGGAACGCCTTTGTCAAGGACCTTCTTCTGGCAGTTTCAACAGACTCTAGGAAGCATGCTGAGCTGCTCAAATCACTTCGAAAGGCTGTTGAAGGACCGACACCTTTCATTAGTGAGAAAGAACGTGACCAAATTGCCAAGGGAATTAGCGCACACATCAAAATGGAAGAACAAGCTGTTGCTACATATGGAGAGCTTGCTGAAAAGAGTGACAGTGATCAAGTCAAGACTATCGCGATGATGATACGTGAGGATGAAATTAGACATCATGCATTGCTGAAAGAACTTCACAAAGCAGTCATTGAACCTGAAACCCTCACTGAGGATTTAATCTGGGATGTCATGTGGAAAGACTCACCTTGGAAAGGTAGTCCGGGTGGTTAGTATATTATTGGTCAGAAGCATACCTGTCAACTATTCCAATGAAGCCTTCATCTAGTTGCTCAATTCCGATACCGGTTCTTGCGGATATCATTTGACTAACCAAATTGTATTTCTCCATGAGATAGCGCATCTCATTGTTAACAAAATCAAACCGCTCCTCATCCAAGAGATCAACCTTGTTCGCTACAAGCATGAATCTAGATCCATCACCGTTATTCAATCTAAGATTACTGTTCTCCTCTATAGCTGGAATCCAATATCCTTCCAGATTATCTAATGTCTGCATTCTTGTGACATCAAAAAACAAAAGACCAACAGATGCCCCTCTAATCATTGCCTTCATCTGTTCGATGAACCGAAGCTGTCCTCCGAAGTCCCAAATGCTAAGAACTACATCTTTGCCACTCGGAGTCGTCACGTGTTTTGTATCAAAGCTAGCACCAATTGTTGTTCTTAGGAAGTTGGGGTCTGGAAAATTGCCTGTTGTATACCTTTGGGTGAATGAGGTCTTACCACATTCCGTATCCCCAAGGACAACAGCTTTTAGGATCTTCATTTGATTCACCTAATGTTCTAATTTGATGGTACCATCTTCTTCTACACCATAGTCACTGAGGTCATCAAGTTCTTTAACGGTGCGTGAAAAACGTGCGATTATAGGAGGACTACTAAATACTGCGATTCCACCCGCCAGTAGCAAAATGGAGATAGCAATCACTGGAGTTGCAGGAGGTTCTGGCGGAATAATATCAGAGTACATTGAAACGATTGCTATCATCAGAGCAGAAATAATAAACATCATCAATCTCCTCGCTGCAACAATTCCGCCTGCTCTTGCTATTCGTACAGATAATCGAATAAAAAGGAGTGTACCTATAGCGATGACTAGTCCAATTGCCATCCAGACAAGATCATTATAGACAGTAGTAGGTTGAGTCAATGGAAATGTCATATATGCCGCAGATGTTCCAAAGATAATCATTACCTCACGAGTGAAGGTCTGTACCCAATCACCATAGAATGAGGATGCAGCTGCAAGCATAAACGCGATAATTGCACAAGAAATAAGGACAACATCAACCCAAACAAGATATCTATTCCATGCAAATCTTTGATTAATGTATAAGGACCAGGATAATGAATGTGTAGAAACGACTAATGCTATGAAGGTGACCACAGCTCCTAAGTACAGGGGCATTCTAGCACGGGTTTGTTCTGCTTGGGCGAGGAAGTACTCTAATGGAGCAATCAAACATAATGCTGCGAATAATTCAACTATGACAAAATAGAAAGTTGGCCAAGCTCCAGCCCGTATAGAAGCTATAATTAGAGGCATTTCGATTGTTACGGTGAAGAACAATATGAAACTAGACATTGTTGTTCTCCATGGTTTTCGAATCGAACTAAAGACTGTAGCAGCTACAATAAGGGGAATGACTTGCAGAACATAGTATTGCGGATGGGCAAATGTCCAGTCTGTAGCTGCGATGATCCAAGTTAACATGTATAGAATAAGAACCAGAAGCAAAGATGCTGAGAAGGTCGAAGGGTTCTCACGCAAGAGCACCACTGCTAGGTAAATAGATACTATTAGCAATGTGGACAATCCAATCAACATGAAATAGAACAGGAATCCAAAGAATCCTTCCAAGAAATTACTAGCAAAGACACCTACGATGATGAGGGTTGTGATGACTGTACCCTGCTTTGCACGAGGTGTCGGAAAGAGAATCCATACTTCAGCGATCACAATGGCTCCGAGAAAGAAAGCTCCGGTACCTGTAATCATGAACATTAGTGGTTCATTCATAATTAGGAAGATTTCAAGAGCCATTGCAACCCCAGTCATCGAATAGGCAAACAATGCACGTTTCGTTTCTGAACCAATATCAGAGTAAATTTCTCGGATTCGTCTAGCAAAGACAAGTAGAGACAATATAAGAATCAGAATGATGACAGTTCCTGAATCTATGAGTGCTTTATCAAAATCAATTGGTATTTGCATAGCTTTAACCCCATAAACTACTTATCTCTCGCCCTCTTCTTCGAAGGGCTTTGGTGACAATTTGTGTTAACCAGTCTTCCGAAGCATTTTCATTTTCCATTATCAGTGAAAGAACCGGATCGGCTTCTTTCTCGCTATCAGCTTCGCAGATGAACAGATGCTTCGTACGTTGAACATAACCCACAACACCTTTGCCAGATTTCATATAACTTGGAGTATTTGATTCGACAGGAGTTAATCCATCTCTCTTAAGAGCAGTTGAAACGAGTTGAACAATTCCTGTTAGAAGAGCTACTCTCTCCGAACTCTGTTCTTCAGGTGGGTACAATACCTTGGATTCCATATTGTCTAACATAACTCTGGCAACCATTCGAACAACCATTAGGATTTACCTCCGAAAGCCTTTGTTAACCAGTCAATTTCCTTAGAGTCTTTCTTTTTCGACTCGGTTTTATCACTAGCAGACCGATGCGGTACTATGATGTCGCGGATGCCCAAACCTTCTCCATTGCGGAGATTATAGAGAGTCACCAAAAGCTCATGGTCATTCTCACATTTTACAATTAGTGTTGGAGAGCGACCTTCGTTTTGAATCCGTTCTTTAACGGTAATCGCTTCAGTATCACTCATTTGGACTAAGGCATTACCTTTGCATTCTGGACATTTAAAACGGATTTCCATAGCAGCATGCTACCTCTGTCGTTTGGCCTCGATTTTGTCAGGAAATGAATTACTTAAGGTTAATTCGTCGAGAGCCCGGAAAATTGCTATAATTCTTGGTTAATGAAAAAAGAGTATTACTATTCAACAGCCCTAGGCTAATGCTTATGTTGAATTAGAACTGATGATTTCAGTACAAAATAAAATTGGAGAGCGAAATTGGGAATGACAGTAGAAGATGTTAAGCGAATTGATAGTGGTCCTGCTTTAATGCTTGCCAATGAAGCGGTTGTCAGGGGCGCACTTGAAGCAGATGTTAAAATTGTGGCATTCTACCCAGGTTCTCCAACATCAGAAATCTTGGACACTTTTGGAGAAGTCGTTGAACAGTTTGGAGATTACAAGATGCATATTGCAGCTAATGAGAAAGTCGCTCTTGAAACTGTCGCAGGAGCATCAATGGCTGGTATGCGGTCGTTCACCTCAATGAAGAGCGTTGGTATGAACGTTGCCAGTGACTCCATGTTCTCGATCGGATACACTGGGCTTAACGCTGGATGTGTCTGTCTGATTGCAGACGATCCATATGCACACTCATCCCAATCTGAACAGGATGGCCGATACTTTGGCGAAGCGGCGTATGTTCCGATGATAGAACCTGCTACAGCTCAAGAAGCCCTCGATATGACTAAGTGGGCTTTCGAAGTCTCTGAGAAACACAAAACCCTTGTAATCATGAGAACCACGACTCGCGTGAATCATCAACGGGGGATGGTCAATCTCGGAGAATTAAAGCGAACACCTTTCAGGAAGAACAAGTGGGCAGATGTCAAGGGGCAATACTTCACAGTCGGTTCAGTTGCGCGAGCTTTGAAGGCCAAGCTCTTGGAAAAGACTAAAGCTATTCAAGCCGATTTTGAGAGAACCGAATTTAATACAATTGTACCAGGTAGCGGTAATGTGGGGATACTCACCGCGGGTGTTTGTTACCTTCACGTGAAAGAAGCAATGCAAAATCTAGACCTAAAACTACCTGTGTTCAAACTCGGAACAATATTTCCGCTGCCAGAAAAGAAACTCTCCAAATTCATTAAATCTCTTTCAACCCTCATTGTGGTCGAAGAACTAACACCATACCTTGAAACACGAATTGCTGCACTGTCAAAGGACGTTAATCCGACT
>JBHLQJ010000097.1:0-9854 GCA_048884945.1 Candidatus Thorarchaeota archaeon
TCCTGAAGTTACAACCAAGAGCGGTGCACGGGTCAAGATTATCTGTGGAGAATTGGAAGGAATAGTAGGTCCTGTACGGGAAATTGTCACAGAACCCGAATACTTGGATGTGACCCTGCCTCCTAACATCGAGTTCCGGCATGCAATAAAGAGAGGACATACTGTCTTTGCCTACATCTTCGAGGGACAAGGTAGGTTTGGAGACAGCACTGATGAGGTGATAGACATTGATCATCTTGTCATCTTCGATGATGGTGATGAAGTGCTTGTTTCGTCTGCAGATTGTGGAGTCCGATTTCTCTTGATATCTGGAAGACCAATTAATGAGCCTATTGCTTGGTATGGCCCAATTGTTATGAACACCCAGGAAGAGATTGAACTGGCTTTTCGAGAGTATCGTGATGGTACATTCATCAAACACAAATGAACCTCATTTGCAGGAGATATGATAATCAGTAGAGCATGAAAGAGAAGGTGATTCTTGCTCCGAAGCGGCGATTTAAATGAATGGGATAGAAAATTGCGTCGTTTCTAGATGATTGGAAACCGCATTTAATGGCTTTCGCAATTTAGAAAATTGGTGATAGTCATGAAGCAAAGACCATTGTTATTCTCGATTCTTTTGATGTTGGTTTTACCGACTCCTTTCCTTTTCTCAGTTGTTGCTTCCGGGGATGAAGCAGGAGCTAGTCCTCTAAATATTGAGTTCTCCACGCTTTTTGGAGGATACGGCGAGGATGGTACTGGGAGAGTCGCAATAGACTCAGAGAGGAATATCGTTCTAGCTTCGAAAAGTCCTTCTTTGGACTTCCCAATTCTGAATGCCTATCAACCAATAAAAAATGGTTCTGATGATGGAGTGATCATAAAATTCAGTCCAGATGGGCAAGAACTATTATTTTCTACCTTTTTTGGTGGTAGTGCTAATGAATACATCTACACTGTTGCCGTCGATAGCAATGATGACATTATTATCGCAGGCACAACGGATAGTCCCGATCTTCCACTGAAGAACGCCATTAAAACAAACAGAAGTACAAGCATAAGGGAAGTATTTCTTGCAAAGTTTAGCTCGGATGGACAGGAGCTCTATTTTTCAACATACATTAGTGGAACAAGTTCATGGGTTGTCGATCTAGGAATAGATGCTTCTGACAACATAATTCTTGCAGGTAGTACAGACATTGAGGAATTGCCAGCTACAATAGGTACCTACCAACCAAACAAGAGTAATTCAACCGACACGTTTGTAACCAAAATTAGTCCTGATGGTCAATCTGTTTTCTTTTCGACATATCTTGGTGGAGGCGGATTTGAGAATATTAGGAGTATGGCTTTGGATTCTGCAGACAATATTATCATTTCTGGATATACAGACTCGGGTGATTTTCCGCAGGTCAACAATCTGTGTAACAAGAGCACTAGCCTCGTTGATAACTACATCAGCAAATTAAGTGCAAATGGTCAAGAACTTCTGTTTAGCAGCTACTATGGCGGAAATAGACAATGGGGATTAACCGAGCTAACTGTGGATAAAAATGACAATATTCTTTTTGTTGGAGAAACCAATTCAATCTCCTTTCCCATAGTGGATGCATACCAATCGGTCTATGCAGGAGGAGAAACAGATGGCTTCATAGCAAAGATTGATGGAATAGATTATTCGATTGACTTTTCGACCTTTTTTGGTGGAAGAAGCTATGATGGCGTTCTTGGAGTTGTGGAAGACAATAATGGAGATTTGATTATTACAGGAAGCACATCATCAAGTGATCTTCCGATACTTAATCCTTATCAGACATATCAGGGACTTTATGAGGCTTTTATCTGTAAAATGACTAAAAATGGGCAAATATCTCAGTTTGCTTCATATTTCGGAGGTTCAGGATCAGATTATAGTTTTGGCTCAGCTCTAGATAATAGTACCAACAGCATCATCATGTTTGGTCACACAAGCTCCAGCCATAATTTTCCATTGGTAAAACCATACCAAGACGTATACAAAGGTGGTGACTTTGATATGTTCATATGTAAATTCACCATCACTACAACAACGGGGGCCGATGTTGGTTTCATCCTTATTGCTTCAACTGCCTCAGTTATCGTGGTCATCGCAGTAATTCTTTCAAGAAGCAAAATAAGATCCCTATCTCCTAAAGGATGAAAATAGTCGTTAGATAATAAATTAAAAGATGCAGTCATTCGATTGTGATTTTCTTATGACATGAGAGGAAGAAGGCTTTATTCCATACGCAATAGCGGAGCGCGAGTCAAAGTCATCTGTGGAGAATTGGATGGGACAGTAGGCCCAGTTCGCGAAATTGTCACAGAGCCAGAGTATTTAGATGTTACAATCCCCCCAAGCTCAGAGTTTAGACATATTGAAAAAAGAGGACATACTGTCTTTGCATATATTTTCGAAGGACAAGGCTATTTCGGTGATAGCACTCAGAATATCATCCGATCAGATCATCTTGTTATCTTTGACGACGGAGATGAAGTTGTCGTCACTTCTACTGACTGCAATATGCGTTTCTTATTGATATCTGGAAAACCAATGGGTGAGCCTATTGCCTGGTATGGTCCTATTGTCATGAACACTCAAGAGGAATTGAATCAATCTTTTCGAGAGTACCGTGATGGAACATTCATCAAACATCAATAAGACTTACTTAGCCAAGTGTAGAACGGACTCGTTCCAGTATCTCTTCGCGTCTAGAGCTAAAGGGCTCAGAACTTCTGCTGTGCCGAATCTTATCCTCTATTGTCGGGTAGGCATAGAGAAGTTCCTCTTTAGCACTTTCAATTGGAATCTCTAGAAGTGTTAGGAGTGTGTAGTAATATGGAAATCCTTTCCAGCTTCCTTTCCCATCCCTGTGCCTTGAAAGTTCGGGAATCATAAATTCGAGCTTACCATGATTACCTTGCAATGCAAGATATCGCATATACATAAGTGTAGAATGCCGGCATTCACCAGCAGAACAGAATCCTGAAAAACATTGATTTTCCAGCCAGCTGTTGGTTAGTTCTATGGTTTTTTGCGCATCGCTTGAAGGAACTTTGGAAATGAGGATAGCTCGAGCTGAATTGATTGTGAGCATATTCTTGATGGCCAAGCGTGTCTGCAATCTCTCGCCTGTAAAGAGTCGCGATTCTGGACTACTCACATCTCCCAACTCTATAAAGACGCCAGCATCCTTTCCATTCTTGACTTGCTGCTTTGAGATAAACTCAATCACTGGTTCAAGGTTTTCTACGGTATTTGAAGAGTATGAGCGCTCAACAAGTGATAATGCTTCTGTAAGGCTATCAAACATACGGACAATCACCTATAGATGTCTATTATCTCTACCACTCGGAGGAATTGAGTGTGATAAAGACAATACTCATTTTGTTCAATAATACTTATCTTCTGTCCTGCAAAAAGACCAGTGGAGTTCGCATTCATAGGACCGATGAGCGCATGAAAGTCAAGCTTTTTGTTGAACCAAGCGGAAAGGCACGAGAAGAGGTACTATTGGAGTCCTGTGTACCTCTAGAGATGCAATTGATACGGCAATGGATAGAGTCCTGGATTCCACAGAAAGAATTCAAAAAATGGATAAAGGACGCCAAATCGAGTAAACTACTTGGAGATGTTCGGGAAGGAAAGATAGTTGATGCCACATTGATGAATCCAGATGGGGATACAACATTCAAGGGGGAGATACTTGCATGTCGTTCCTATGTGACGGAAAATACCGGAGCCAAAAAGAAACTCCCAATGGTCCTATTTGCCAAACCCAAGAAGATGGTTGATCTCGAGTTCTTCAGAAAGAATATGACCCTCAATCCAGAAGAAGAAACAGAGTTGAAAGAGGCATTGAAAAACGATGTTTGGGCGCCAATTTCAGTGTGGAATCCACAGCTTGTTGACAGAAAACATGTCGTGAATACTGCGGAGGTTCTTCCCTTTGCAGTACAATATGCTGAGGCCCTATTTGGCCTGAATCCGGAGAGCGTGGGACTCTCACCATTCATAGAAACTGAAGTTCTCAAGGGATAATAGTATTACAGGTTTCAATTAGTAAGCCAATAACGAAGCCCATATATAGGGCAAAATTCGCGCCCAACACAGATACGCCAACTCATCAGGCGTTATTTGATAGTTTTTAAAACAATGGTGAGAATCATGAGAGACCCAACAGGCTGGATGCGAGACGAATACAACAAACTTGTCGAGCAGAATTTAAACTGGAGAATTCGAGAACTTCAGGGTCCAAGTACCCCGAAAGCAAAGATGGATGGCAAAGAGGTCATCATGCTTTGCTCTAATAACTATCTGAATCTTAGTAACCATCCTAAACTCAAGCAAGCTGCTCTTGAGGCTATAAAGACGCATGGTGTTGGTTCTGGTTCTGTACGTGCCATAGCAGGCACGATGGACCTCCACCTAGAATTGGAGAGACGTCTTGCAAAATTCAAAGGCGCAGAAGCAGCACTTACTTACAGTGCAGGCTTCACTACAAACGAAGGTCTCATCCCACAGCTTGTAGATCAGGGTGATGCAATCATCTCAGATGAACTGAATCATGGCTCAATTATTGATGGCGTGCGATTGACAAAGGCTACTCGCTTCGTCTACAAGCATAATAATGTGGCAGACCTCGAGAGAGTACTCCAAGATGCAGAAAGGGAGAATCCAAAGAAAATGTTGGTTATCACTGACGGAGTGTTTTCAATGGATGGAGACATCGCTCCTTTGGATGGCATTGTAAAAGCTGCGAAACCACACGGTGCGATGATTTACGTTGATGATGCCCATGGCGAAGCAGTCCTCGGTCGCGGTGGCCGTGGTATCGTTTCACATTTCAATCTGACACACAAAGATGTTCACTTCGAGATGGGTACGTTCTCAAAGGCATTTGGGGTCATGGGTGGACATGTTTCAGGTTCTCGTGACATGGTGAACTATGCATTGAACAAGAGCCGTTCCTGGCTGCTTAGTGCCTCACATCCACCAGCTACAGCAGCTGCTTGTATTGCAGCAATCGATGTTCTTGAAACCGAGGAAAAACATGTGAAGACGCTCTGGGAGAACAGGGAGTACTTTGTCAAGGGCCTTAAAGAGATGGGCTTTGATACTGGTAACAGTCAGACACCTATTGTACCAGCAATGACAGGTGAGAGTTCCAAGGCTGTTGCTTTGAGTGATGGTCTCTATAAGGAAGGTATTCTTGCACTGCCTATCGTGTTCCCAATGGTTGCCCGTGACAAGGCACGGATTCGCAACATGATGAACTCTGGCCTGACCAAGGAGCAGCTAGATGTTGCTCTAGCAGCCTACGAGAAGGTCGGAAAACGAGTCAGAATCATCTAAATTACTGGTGTGGAGCACCGTCTTGTGAGGTGCTCACCACTTCTTCTTTTTTCACGTACTCCATCAACCCTTTCAGGACTAGGTAAGAAACAGTAATTGTTGGAATCAATAGTAATAGAACTGGGATGAGTGAATTTTGGTCAAATGTAAATGTGTAAAGCTTAGCAATTCCAATCTCTAACGAAGTCAGGTATAGATATGGGAAGAAGAGAAGCATTGATGCTTCCTTTTCATAATCCCTAGGTGGAGTCGCTCCATATATGAAGAAAATCAATGGAAACCAGAACATTAGCAAAGACATGATAGCCCAGTAGATTCCACTTTGAGGTATGTCTAAGAGAATTAGTCCTGAATCAGTCCAACTCGCGACAAGAGGAAATGGACCAAAGGCGGCAATATGGATCGTTGTATCAAATACATTCACCGCTTCACGGATGCTGTAAAACCAAGGTATGAAAGTAGTCAAGCCTAATAGGATTGCAGGAATGAAGCTAGGATTTCGCCAAAAACCTCTGGGTGTCTTTTGTCTGAAGTAGATGTAAGCCCGTATTATAACAAATGAAAAAAGAATCATCCCTAGTGATAGCTGCGCAAAATCTCGCTGGGCGATAAGAAATCCAAAGAAATACCAGTATGGCAACTTGATTTCGACATTTTGATGATATGTACCATTCACTGGAACGCTAACAGAACTAGCGACATCATAATCGTAACGCAAACGTCTTAGTGGATCAATGGAAACGAATATTATAGATATATCATCATAAGAGGGAGGGATAAACAAGAAATCTGGTATTTCTGAATCTTGAAAGTAAAGATCATAAATCTCATGGGAGGAATGTTCCTCCCAGATTTCCAGATGGATCAAAGGTATCTTCTGATACATTAGGAATGATAATTTCACAGCTTTCATTCTCAAAGTACAAATTGCCGAATAATTCTCAGTAATTGAGAGATTGAATTCAGGAATAGGATAAATCGATTTTCCCCACGAAGCTCTCATACTATAGTTCTGTGGTCGTAGGTACAATGTATGATTCTGAAAGATTGCATCAAAACTAGCATAGTAACTCTCGTTCTGGCGTTTTATTTCGAGTACAGGTCTGTAATATCGTAAGAATTGTGTATACGGATTAGCAAACAACGCTTCTCCATCTGTTGACTGCCAATTCAAGATAACAGGAGAAACAGGAGTATCAAATTCAGCCCATAAAAGCACATTCTTAAATTGAAGTGGAACATCAGTCGTAAATATGACATGACATGGCACAATCCAACTTGAATGAACAGATGTCATATTCGGCTCAAACGATACTGTTATGGGGGCGGTTCCTACAACAGTTTCGAATTTTTCATTGTAACCCAAAGTAATTGATACGTTAACATGGGTATTGTTCAGTGTGGACTGTAATGTTAAATTGAAACAAAATTTACTAACGTTGTCTGTAATAACGTTGAAGTATACTCCAGAGTACTTATCCAGAGTATGGTTGAACACAACTGCGTTCGTAACTGATGGACTAAATTCTGTCGATATGGTATAATTGCTCTCTTGGGGGATAGCAGCACCTTCTGTGACAGTAATTGTGTCAGAACCGAGAAACAGTTGCGTAGTAAGAATCTGACTTGAAAATATGAGTACTATAACAATAACCAGTAACGAAAGGTCAAGTCTAAACTTCTTTAGTTTCGAAAGAAACTCTCTACTATCCATCTCCCATCACGTAGTTTAACTCATACATGTTGGGATAAAGGTATTTTGATTCAGAATAATCATTGAGTTACCTATTGTGATCTCGATGGTTGCCCGTGACAAGGCAGGGATCCGAAACATGATGAATAGCGGTCTGACCAAGGAGCAGCTAGACAAAGCACTAGCAGCCTACGAGAAGGTTGGTAGGCACGTAGGAATCATCTAGATCCAATTATGAGAAGTGCGTGAACCCATCGGTTGATTCTTCTACAATTCAATCCCTATGATAGCAAGAAGAAGTCCGTCTACATAGAAACTTGCACGATTAGTAGTTGGAATTAGAATCTGTTAGATCTTCTGGTCGACACTCTCTAGTTCAACAATTGGTAGGATTCTAAAACTGACTTCAGGAAGATAATGACGGGTAATCTTGACGAGATGCTCTGCATTATCAGTTTCCACAAGCTGAAAGCCTTCAGTTCCATCGACCATTGTAAAATTCTTTGAGATGAACTTTGCATATTGGTCAGGATTCTTCTTTACTATACTTCGAAACTCTTTCAGTTTTTCAATGACCACATTGTGATCACCAGGGTCGTATTCCCAGAACATGATATACTTCATCGGATAATCTCCTTTTAACACGCATAAGTGAAGCTCCCATAAGTTAAGAGATTTATGAAATGGGATATTTCTATAGAAATTCAATATGTGACTAAGTTGTTCTCTTTCGTGGACTCCACACGGTATTGCTGAACACAAGAGAAAATCATGATAGTCAAACCAGAGTAATACAGGAATTGTAATGATACCAAGAATTCAGTAAGCACTATTACGCCAGTAGACAAAGCGGCAATGATGAATATATAGTTGAGAACTTTACTTGGCTTGATGACAATTAGCATTGATCCGAGCCCAGTCAAAACGAGAAAGAGAACATCCAAGGAGAAGTAGAACAAAGGCAAGAATAGTGTAGATATCCCGAACGCAAGCCCAGACAGAATAAGGACCAATCCCAGTACAAGAGTCATATTTCTGTTATCCTTGAATTTTCGTCTTAATGAACCACCAAGAGAAAGTGTACAGAACAGGCATAGAGTCAGGCTTGTTATTGTGAGCGCAAGTCCAGCATATTCGACAGTCGTTTTCATCGGTAGCAAATATGCCATTGTGAATATGTAGAAACCGATTGCAGCTAGTTCGGCACCAACAATCATTCCAACCGTCATGTTAGTAGGACTATTGATTCTCACGGTTTTCAATGCAAGTATGATAATCACGATTACAGCAAATACTCGAAAGAAACTGAACGGAAACGAATTTCCAGCAAGAAGTATCTCAAGAAAGAACCATGTTGCAGCTGTGATATATAATCCGCTCTCTGGAATCGTTCTATATGAGGTAGAAATTGCACTTAGTGGGAGCGCGAAAAGGATGAGGAGTATTGTCCCAAAGATACGAAGATAAAAGCCCAAAAGGAACGCGTCGAGACTATTTGCACGGGTCAGTATCAGCAAACCCCCCATAGTTATACCGAGGCCAATGGTGAAGAAGAATATCGAGAGGAGTTGTCTTCTAGGAATGAAAATGCTTGTCGTCATTATCAAGCTGATATAGAATAGTAGCTCAACACCTGGAAGTGTGGCTATAAATGTGTCAGGGAGGATCAATGATGTTGCAATGCCAATCCAGACTAGCACGACAATTGCGGATAGAATTGGAGCACCATATTTCACTTCTTTTTGCTCATGGTTAAGGCGAGTGTTTGATAGCCAAAGGCTAAGTGATACCGCACCGAACAAGCTGATCGATGCACCAATTGTATTCAAGAGGGCAAAGATAGCTCGAGGTTCATACTCGAGCAGGAGACTAGGTGCAAGACCATTAAAAACAATGAATGAACCAAAATAAATACAGATGCCAGTTGTCAGACTATAGAGACCCAGATTCTCATCCCCGTTTCCTAATACGAAGGATGATAGCACAACTACTAGAGCGGAAAATGTGATTCTCATCATTATGTAGTCATGAATTTCTATGAATAGATTAGACTCGAAGATACACCATAAACCAACGATGATAACAACTGGTAGATATCGCATAAGATCCCTGTTATTAAATTGGGAACGTTGAGCGGAACTATTCTCACTTAACGACATTCATACTCCCTAAACGAAGAATCAGACTGTTCCATGATAAAAAACTTGTTAGATACGTAATATCTCTCTGAATATATCTAGAAACTGGATATACAATTATCAAAAATCGCAAATAGACCGGTATTTGAGATTTTGATAATTCAACCGTATCATCAGCAAATCGAAGAGCGAGTTGAGGCTAACGCTTATTTTGTCTGAATGTAGTATATAGACACATGTCGGAAATCCAGAAGGACTACACTCTCAGAAGTATTTTGCAAGACTCAATCAAAACGGGAGAGCGCCTTCGATTCTATGGTCCGGGGATGATGATAGTCGCTGAAGGACGCGTCGCTTTTGTGGGCAAAGAGATTGTTGCGCTCAAACATAATGAAGGCGATAAGCCGGATGAGTATGTAAATCTCAGCTGTATTATCAAAATTCAGGTGCTTGGAGAATACCGCCACTATTGATGCATTCTCTGTACGTGAAGTCCTAATCATATTCCTCCATAGACAAGTAGAATATAGAGCATCATCACGAAGACTGCAATCATTGCTACAGATTCTAATGCATTGATCTTTGCATCATCAGTTATCATCACTCTCAGTATGAACATGGTTGGGAATGCAAACAGCAACAACACAACTGAGTAGAGCTCAAT
>JBHLQJ010000098.1:0-9538 GCA_048884945.1 Candidatus Thorarchaeota archaeon
GAATGAGGTCTTTCAGATCCTTGATTCTCAAGTTGCTTTTTGGTCTCTGAGTACGCACGGAACACTGACTCAACTCCCTCGCGATCCACCAGACCGGCCGTATGGTGTAGGGTATTTTTCAATGAGGGACCTTGATGCTCCTTATGGATTTGAAGAAAGTTTAGAGGTAAGAGAGAGCCCCTCAGATGCATACAAGCTTGTAAATCCTGTTGTATTTACTGGTGAACTCTCACACCATGTTACTAAATCAACCTATGAATTAGAAGCCGCAATTGGAAATATTGGGAGCCCCATCATAATACTCACTGCTTGTCTTCTTGGAGGGACTGAATTACCCTTGATGTTGATGGAACATGGTGCAGTAGCGGTCACTGCAGCACCGCGAACGGTCTATTTCCGCCCAGCTGGTATGCTTTCAGTACTTCTAACTCAGTCCCTCTGTGCAGGATCAACGATTTCTGAAGCACTTTCTGAAGGTCTTCGCACAACATCCATTGATTACTCCGACCCATTAGTTGGTCGTGACCCTCGCGATTATGCGAATCAACAAGTACTCTTTGGAGATCCATCTATTCGACTCTATGAACCAACATCATCTCCTCATGTGCCAGCTGTTAATCCTCTAACAAGTTCGTTTGGTACTCATATCCCCGGACAAGGGATCGGTGTTGTCGCTGCGCTGGGTTCCTCTTCATATCTGCCCTCTATCTTAACATCACTGGGTATTGCTTTTGATTATTACGAGTACACAAACTTCTCAGAGTTCATTCGGTTTCTTCCACTTAGGCAAGTTGTTCTTGTTGAGCCAGACACCCTTCCAGAATTAGGCTCCAGTCTATCATCATCTAGCAATGTTCTAAATTCATTTGTACGAAACGGCGGTATTCTAGAAATCTTTGGAGTTTCAGACTCCTTATCATGGTTGCCATGGCCTGTTTCATATCAAGCAGGACTATCTGGCACATCAATCACATATGTTGACATTACTCATCCACTCTTGAACTCTCCTAACGTATTGAGTTCATCTGTGAACTATTCTGGTCATTTCTCATATGTATGGGCCAATCTATCAATTCTTGCGACTGATGGAGCAAATCCTGTGATGGTCGCTGGTTCAATAGGCTCAGGTAAGCTTGCTCTATCAACAACATTCCCCACTGGTTCAAATGGTGCTGATACTATAGAGAATGCAGTTTTTTGGAGAGGTATTCCTTCAATAACGCTTGATAGCGCTGAACTAAGTGAGAGAATAATTTGGGCTGGGGATGTGGTTCAGATTATGATTAGACTGACAGATATTGTAGGAAACGACATCGAAGCAGCATCATTTGTTCTTTGGCTTAATTCTAGTCAAATCCCTGCACAAAATGTAGGCGGTGGATTGTATATTGCAACACTGGATAGTGAATGGACTGGACAAAACATTGGCTTGTTTGATCTTCACATCATGGCATCACAAGCAGGTCATGACACGCTAACCCTTTCAATTGATCAATTCATTCTTATTCGACCATTTCCTCTTCTTATGCTAGGTATACTTGGAGGCGGCGTAATTGTTGTGGTTGGTGGTTGGATATATTTGAAGAAAAGACGCGGAGAGAGTATAGGATGGAATCGTGATAGTACCCCCGAAGATAAGAAGAGGGACGCTGAACAAAAGAAAGAAGATAGTAAGACTGATGTTAAGGAGTTCTTCGGCGTATAAACAACCAAAGCCAATCAAGATGCCAGAAAATATGGAATAACAATAAGTTATTATATATGGCCATTGACTTGCGTTTGTTTGGATTGCTAGAGGGTGCAAGTATGTCCAGTCGTGTGGATAGCATCAACAAAACCATTCGTGATTTCGAAACTGTACCAGGTGTTGAAGGAGCAGCTCTTGTTTCTGCAGATGGTCTCATGATTTCTTCAGCTCTACCAGAGGCTGAACAAGAACGCGTGGCTGCGATTAGTGCTGGCCTCTTGTCGCTTGGTGAGAAAGCAACGACAGAATTGGATCGTGGTGTATTCAAAGAAATCTATGTCAAAGGCGAAAGAGGTTATACACTTCTTACGTCAGTTGGTGAAAATGCACTTCTACTCGTATTAGCAAAAGCTGACGCTCAAATTGGTCTTATCTTTGTTGATATGAGGAGAATAGCTGATGCGCTTTTTGAAATACTCTAATTTATCATCTCATTTTGTCAACTATCTCATCAACAATGTACCGTGCTATCTCTCTCTTAGGTGCAAGATCCACGTTTCTAGTATAATTATTAGGGCCAACTATTAGCACTGCATTTGCATCTGTGCCAAATGCAACTCCCTTTCTTTGTTCATCATTTGCGACGACAATGTCACATATTCCAGCATCAATTTTTGCTCTTGCTCTAGATTCAAGTTCCTTATCTGTCACTCCCGATTCTACCTTGAAACCAACAATGAAGAGGTCCTTGTATGCTTTTCTCGCCTCTTCGATTATCTTCTTTGTAGGGACAAGCTCAAGTTTCAGACTTGCGGCGCCTGATGCCATCTTTCTATCTTCTTTCTTTGAAGGAGTGTAGTCAAGAACTGCAGCGGCAGAAACAAATCCATCCGTTTTTCGAGCTGAAAGCTCCGACATGACCGCATCAAGCATCTCCTGTGATGTTGATACTTTGTGAGTTTCTACAAGACCTGAGGTGTTTTCTGAAGTCGGCCCTAGTATTAGACTCACAGTAGCACCTCTGCGGACTAATTCTTCAGCGACTGCGATTCCCATTTTTCCTGTTGATGGATTAGTAATGAAACGGACTCGGTCTACCCATCCTCTTGTTGGCCCTGCAGTGACTACAAAATGCTTTTCATCAAGATCATTTGGTCCCAATACCTTAAGCACATGATCAACTATTGTTGCTACTTCTGGAATCTTTGCCTTCGCCTCTTCCATGCGCGGAGAAACAATTGTAACTCCCATGCTTTTTAATTTCTCAATATTTTCTATTACAGCAGGATGGTCGTACATCGATTCATGCATAGCTGGAACGATGATTACTGGAATATCAGCTCCGATGGCTGAAGATGCAGTTGTTGTAACTGGGGTGTCATCTATACCTCTAGCAATTTTACCTATCGTATTGGCTGTTGAAGGCGCGATTAGAAGTAGATCGACGTGACCGTCGTGCTTCCCGGCAAGTGTTATGTGTTCAATCTGACCTGTGAGTTCAGTTACAACAGGGTTGCCAGTTGCCCACTCCATCAAATAAGGGTGAATAATCTTTTGTGCCATCTGGCTCATTATTGTGTAGACTTCAGCACCATGACGCATAAGGGTTCTAGCTAAAGCGACACATTCTACAGCTCCTACGCTACCAGTGATGCCAAGAGCTATTTTCTTTCCATCGAGTAATTTGCTCAAACTTCCTTTGATGAGCTTTGACGTATGCTCAATCAACACAATCACCTGGTTATTGCTTCAACAAGTTCATCGATGGCAAGAACATCCATGTCAGTCATTTTCTCGCCTTCCTCAAGATACTTAGATTCCATTGCTTTAACCAGAGCATAGACAGCTTCACTTGATGGTGTTTCAATTCCATGCAGCTTTGCCAGTCTGATGACTTCCCCTGTTATCGCATCAATTTCTGTTCTTTTTCCAGCGCGAAGATCTTGAAGCATTGAATTGATATTGTCCCCGGTGGCTTTAGCCGTCCCTAGTGCATATCTAACTGGATCATCTGTTGTGAGTTCAACACCAAGAGCTTTGACAACTTGAACTGCTTCCTCAACAAGTCTTACTATTAGACCGCGAAGTGCTTTATTTCTGTAGACCTCTCCGTTTGAAAGCCCTGTTAATGCACCTACTGGGTTTATACCACAGTTCACCAAAGTCTTTGTCCAAACCACTCCCTCGATGTTATCACTTGATCGTACGTCGAATCCCACTTGTTTCATCATCTCAGCGAGTCGTTCGACCAACTCATAATTCTCAGGATATCGAGAGCCAATTTCTGTGAGACCACAACCTGTTGCTGTCACAACTCCGGGTGTAGTTCTTAAAGCCCCCATACAGGTTGTTGCTCTTAGGACCTTGCTCGTATTGAGGGCTTTTGCGACTAGTTCTTCTGTCCCAAGACCATTCTGAATCAGGAGTATTGCGGCCCCACCATCAATCAGATGTTTTGCGCTTTGCGCTGCTATGAGGGTGTCGTACGCTTTTGTTGTGAGAATAACAAGGTCCGCCTTGTCTATTTCAGAGGCATGTTTCATAGCTTTAAGCCTAAAGATATGCTCCCCAAGAATACCGTTAATCTTCAAGCCGTTAGACTGAATTGCAGATATGTGCGGATTCCTACCTACCAAGATGACCTCTGTATCTTCAAGTCGACTCAGGAATGCTCCGTATAAGCTACCAATCGCTCCTGACCCCACAACAACTATTCTCATCTTTTACTAACTCCAATATTCATTTTAGTCCTCAATTCGATAATATCGTGTACTTTCCCATCGAGATGCTTCATTATTATCTGTACTGCCGCAGCAAGGTTTTCAGAGTTATTAAAACTCTTTACAATCTGACGAAGTTCATCTCGTGGAATCTTCTTCATAGCGTGAGCCTGTTCAACCATAAGCGGAAGAGCTCGAATTATGTTATCAACAATGGTAATGTCTGAATAGACTGCAGTTCTACTCATTGGGTTTAAATCAATAGTAATTACGAATTTACCGATAGCCTTCAACGCTTCAGTTCTGTCGCCATCTTCTAATGGCACTAGAACAACGTCAGCCGCACCAATTCCGTCAACATCCACTTTCCGACGATTGCTGCTCAACTCTGGTATATTCATTGATGGCCGGTCCCGAGTGCCCAACACAACTTTCGCACCCGCATCGATAAGAGCATCCCTAATAGCGTCCTCTCTTTCTTTTCTATAATAGAACAAGTTGATCTCTAACGGTGCTCCGCAAACCTCTGAAAGTTCTACCAAAGCCTCTGGTACCAGAGAACATGCATTCCCATTTACACTGATGATTGGATGTTTCGCAGAGAGTAGAGCTGCGATGGCTGCTCGCACAGCTAGTTGTGCTTGTTCGGTTGTCCTCTCGCCAATTAGATAGTCAAAAGCTTCACCTCTGCCATGAGCTAATAGTCCAGCGGTAGCAACTACATGTGATTCGTGCCCATCAATTATTTTCTCTCTGGTTTCAAGTGAAATCCTTCGTGGATGATTAGGAGGAATCTCAATCTTTGTCATTTGATTAACTTCCCACCTTGAACTGAAATGCTTGTCATGAAAACCTCTGATGCATCCCAATAATCCAATAGGATTCCTTGCGCAACACTGGAGTTTTCCTCATTGCAAAAACAGAAGACAGAGTCTCCCAGCATCACCATACTCGATTCAGTCAGTCCCTCCCTATCGAGTATATTGAGCGCTTGTTTTACTCGAGTACTTTGCAGTCCTATCTTTTCTGAAAACTCACGCGAGCACTCTATAAACATCTCAACTGTCGGATTATCAATTAGCTTTGTTACTAACTCTTCACCTATAGTATTGATACGCTGTCGCGATGAAGGATTGGTCAACACTTTTGCAGTTTCAAGACCCGGAGACCCTGCAAGCGCAACAAGCAATGTGTCTTGATAATCAATGCTCTGAATCTTGCCTACGCCAGGGCCGCCAGCTTGCACTCGAACTTCAAGTCCGCCGACAGTCTGAGCAAGTACATCTCCAAGACCTGTATGATTCGTAATCTCTGCAATATGTGCAAACCCTGCAGCCTTTTCATATTCAATTTCAGGATCAAGCATGTGACCAAGAGCAAGAGCTGTGCCTAAAGCACCTGCGCCTGATGCTCCAAAACCAGCTCCAATAGCTAGAGAGGAATTATGATCCACGTGAACTCTAAGTGTCCTCTCATACTCTTCAGTCATTCTCTGCACCACCGTTTTCGTTACTTGTGCATCTATGCGTTGTTTGTTGTAATCAGTTGTAATCTCTAGCATTGGATTATCCACGACGGACACAGAAGTGACTGTTCCAATAGCCACTGAGAATCCAGCGCCCATTGAACCGCAACGAAGAGGATTGTCATAATTATCGAAGATTCGAAAGATTCCCGTAATGTGGCCGGGCACGAAAGCCTTTGCTGTTTCTTCCTCATTCTGTTGCCCTTTCAATGTGTCAGCCACGTCCGCTTTTACTAAGTTGAGTAATAAATATTCTTTATACATTCAGTATTGCATATATACATGTATATACATTCTATATTGAAAATCGGTGATATCGAGTAGGACCATCTATTCTAATGGAACAATACGTGTGTATTGCTTAATTCTTGGGTCATCCGATCGAGGCGCTGGATAGGCCCATCTCGCATCAATGTCTCTGCCACTAAGGTCAAAGACACGGAAACTTCCAGAAGACCAGGTGAGTGGACTAAATCCCAGCAAAAGTGTCTGAGTTCGCCAACTGGTAACGCACATGTGCCTATTCATCCCCGCAGTTGGAGCAACAAGGAATACGTTTGAAAACTCCATCAACAGAGATGTGCTGATTCTATAGAAGAAACTGTATGTCTTCCTGTGTTCCTCTGTCCCCTGCTCACGAAGGTCGTTTAGGTATCTAATGATTGTATCATCATGAACTGAAGGATCCATGACATCTGACAAGTCTTCCACATCCACCACAACAGCAGTTTCGAAGTAGTATGCAAGTGGGAACTCTGGAATGTGGAATATAATGTACTTGTCTTTTGTTATTATTTGATAGAGGTGCTGAAAGATTGCTTGTTTGGAATAAAGCATGTTTACATCTAGCTGGGCGGGTTTAAAGTTCTCAGATTCATTAGAAACAACTAGTCTGAACATATCATCTAACATGTCCCCGTCGTACCCAATGCGAACCATATAGTAGGGAAGTTCTCCTCCCTCTTCCATTCTTCCTGTAGATACAAGGAATTGATTGTATTCTCTTTGGAATGTATCAACTTCATTATCATTGTCTAAAACGAATAGCGATTGGCTAGGTGTATTAAGAGCATTGACCACCTTGTCAAAGGCTTGAAACCGAGCCTTCTTCTCAGGCTTGAATTCTTTTAGTAGTTCTTCCAAGTCATGAGAAGAGTCAGCCAAGCATTCCACACCTACCGACGGGTTGTTTCTGTTTATCCTATGCATCCATGCCATTTGATGGCTGGAGCTTCTGTTTTGAGCGTTTATACCGAAAGCTTTTCCACCTATTTGTCACAATAGGTACCCACGCTTCATCAATTTATCTCATATATTCTTTACTTAGGAGAATACCCCGCATTATCCAAGTATTACATTGCTGATTTAGATGATTATTCATCATACATTAAACCAATTTTTGGCCATTTGATATGATGTAAGTGCTGACTTCCTGGCATTGTACTTCATAACATTCATGTGACCAGGTATACCAATTTCAAAATCCATCTCTGATATTCGTTTAAGCGATGCCACAAGTTTCTCGGGACTTCCCGTGGGAAAATCGACCCTACCGAAACTGCCACCAGGGAACAACGTGTCTCCTGTGAAGAGAATTCCTGATTCCTCTACTTCCATAACAATGCTGCCTGTGGAATGCCCCGGTGTGTGAAACACTCGCAGCCGTATATCTCCAAAATCAATCAGATCTCCTTCTTTAAGCATGACATCAATTTTGAAAGGTGGTAGATCTGCACCAAAAGTAGCTCCAAGGGTCTGGCTATAATCCCCGCTATTGATAGGCTCCGCCTCTGTTTCATGTAGATAGAGTTTGGGTGACCCTTTTTCCAATAATGGTATAATACCGCCGATATGATCGATGTGACAATGAGTGAGTACAACATCAGTTATCATATCGAGTGACGAACCTTTAGAGCGTAGATCTTTATCGAGAGATGAAGAATAAAGTCCGGTCCCCGCATCAACCAAAATCTCATGGTTTCCTGATTTGATATAGGTGATGTTTGAATCGAAAGAACGGCTAATTATGAAATATATCGAGTCTGTAATCTGATCGAGCAAATAATCACCTCAAATATTCTATCAATCTGTCAATTTCATCATGATTATTATAGAAATGTGGAGAAACACGTAATCTCCCGTTTCTTACAGAGCAGTGAATCTTGTTCTTCTCCAGCCTTCTCAGTAGGTTCTCTACATCTTTGGGTTTACATGAAACAATGGCTGAATTGTGATTGTGTCCAAAATCGTAGAATTCAACATTGATTTCTGAGAGTCTTTTCCGGAAATAGTCTGCATTGTTCATCGCCGCCTTCTCTCTATCTTCCCCAGGTATCTTGAGCAGGGTCTTCAATGATTCTAACAAACCAACATAGGCAATCCACGCAGGCGACCCAACTTGGAACTTACGTGCATCGGCGAAAGGAATCCGCTCAAAGAAACCGAATTCCATCAAACCTTCAACACCCCACCAGCCCATGAAACGAGGCTTAAGTTCATCCATCACGGATTTGCCGACATAGATGAAACCCGCTCCGACTGGTCCCAACATCCATTTTGCGGATTGACCTGTAGCAAAGTCCACATCCAATTTTGACAAGTCTGTATGGAAACATCCTGCAGCTTGAATGATGTCTACAGCTAGAAGGGCAGAGTTCTCATGTGCCAGGTTTGAAAGTTTTCCAAGATCCGCCCTAAATCCTGAACCAAACTGAATCTGACTGACTGATACAACCTTTGTATTATCATCAACCATCTCTTTGAATGCATCGAGCGTAGCTGCACCATTATTAGATTCAACAACCCGAAGCTCAAAATCATAGAATCTACTTGCATTTTGCCAAGGAACATAATTGGCTGGAAACTCTAAGTCGCATATTACAACATTAGAACCCTCCGGGTAACATATACTATGTGCAATGGAGTTTACTCCTTCACTAGTACTTGGTACGAATGCATATTGGCTATAATGGCCACCCAATAATTTTGCTAGGAGCTCTCGAATTTCCTTGATTTCTTTAAGTGTATCCTCGAATTTGTCAACTGCCTCTGCAGTGTCATCCAGATATTGTTTCATTGAATTGAAAGTGTTTACAGGAGGAATGCCTGTAGATGCATTATTCAAATAGGTCATCTTACTGAGTGTTGGCCACATCTCAGAGATGAATTCCTGGTCAATCAATTCAGTCATAATGAGTCGTCCAAATGGCTCTTTGTTGATAAAGGTCACTGCGGACGAAATCCCCCCAAGATTTAAGTCTAGTATGAACATCGTAAATGCTGGAGAGGCGTTTGTCTGTATTTCGCAGATTAATCGGGCGCTCAAAGAAGCCAAAAGAGGAAAAAGAAATATCAGTGGAACCTACTTTTGATACAGGTATGGCTGTGATGGAACCCACAATCACTGAACCGACTCCCACTCCAATGGGTCGATTAGTTGCCTCCAGCGAAGATATCCATTTTGACCCTGAGGTCACAGTTGAACACGCCCGGTACGCTCGTATTAAACCGCAAAGCGCAGCTGAAATCGTTCCAGGCCATATTCTCAAACGTGATGAGCTTGACAGGGTTCACATCAAGATTGTCTTCTATGGTCCTTCCCTCTCT
>JBHLQJ010000098.1:9548-9834 GCA_048884945.1 Candidatus Thorarchaeota archaeon
GTCCGCTCACTGGCTAAGGGGAAGATTATAGAAATTCATGATGAACTTGGTAGAACTACCTTCTTTGACTTTGTACCAGTCACAGCAAGTGAGAGGATTGTGTTTGATGTCTTTACTGTAGCTGGACAGAGGCGTCATGCTAGCCAAAGAATCAAGGTACTTCGAGACTGTGATGGTATCATTTTCATGGCTGACTCAACTCCAGAACAGATGAATGAGAATCTTGCGTCAATACAAGAGCTAAGGATTGCTCTTGGTACAGACCGGATGGCGACACTCCCAATCA
>JBHLQJ010000099.1:0-9813 GCA_048884945.1 Candidatus Thorarchaeota archaeon
ATAAATAACCACACCCAACAAAAACGACTGTTGGCGTGTTTGGGTCATTTCTACAAATGACAATAAACTTGCAATACAATTCTATCAAAGTGTCGGATTTACATTAGTTGCAGTTCATAAAGGTGCAATCAAAGAGTTTCGCAAATTAAAACCAGAGATTCCTTCTCTTGGAATTGATAGTATACCAATTACAGATGAGATTGAGCTAGAGATGAAATTAAAATCATAGAACGCGAAAGAGAACACGT
Source organism: Candidatus Thorarchaeota archaeon (assembly GCA_048884945.1). GTDB lineage: Archaea > Asgardarchaeota > Thorarchaeia > Thorarchaeales > Thorarchaeaceae > SMTZ1-45. The sequence continues at coordinate 249 of JBHLQJ010000099.1, forward strand.
ACCTTTAATACAGCTTGATAATAACATTCAACATTCAGGAGGCCACCAAATGACTGATGAGAAAAAAGATGAAGAAGTTGCCGAGTCACAGAAATTAAGCCCGCGGGATAAGAAAGAAATTGAAGAAGGGCTCTGTGTCAATTGTGCATTGGTATCGATTCTATTTACAATTCTAATGATGATAACAATGGTCCTCTAGATTAGGTTCTTATTGTATAAACAGGATTTTGAAAAAATGATAGTGAGGGTCATTTAAAGACCCTCATGAAACTTATTATTTATCTTCTTCTTCCTCGTCATCTTCACCAAAGCGTTTTGGTTTGGCAAGACGACGACTGCTATCAACCGATAACCTGCGAGTGTCAGGTGCGGATAGATCATGTCCAGGTTTGCCTTTTTTAATTCCTTCAGCGCGCTCGCTTGGCCATGACTCACCTGGATCTGGGGTTCTGTCTGCAATCTCCTTGTCAACCTTATCGGGAGCAAAGGTTTCACCAGCTTCGCGAGCTCGTGACACAATACGTTCGGTTCTCTCTGTCCGTAGGTATACTATGGATGTGAATATTGCAGCTAATGGGAAGGCTGTGAGCTTGGCTACATCTCTAAATAGGAAGAGGAATCGAGGATCAGCCAGAATGCCTGTTTCAAACCAACCAGTGCCTGATACACCAGCTCCTCCGATTATAGTGGCTGAATTCGAGGCTACAGCAATTATGCTGTCCACGAAGAAAAAGCCACTTGCCAAGAAGAAAGTGATCAATGGGCCGAAATCACCGATTCGACCACCAGGTTTCTCAGCGGCTTCAGTCGTTGTTCTCCCTATTCCACTTAGTGCGTATGCCAAGAAAAAGAGAGACATCCCAATATCAATTGGCTCCATGCCAAAGACACCAGTTCTTCGCATCACGTTGACCAAGAAATAGCCTGCATAAATTCCGATGAAAATTGTAAGGAGAGAGATATTCAATGCTGCTCCGCGACCTGCATATCTGATAAAAGCGAGAAGCATGATTAGGGCAAAAAGCCCCATGCAAGCATAGGCCACAATAAGAAACGTGAATTGATTAGTCAAGTTAATTGTCGCATTTGGAAAGATTCCATTGATAATCGTCCCCAATCCAAGGATATCATTCGGAACGAAGTATAGTGCTAGCAATGCTTCTGCTGCAATAAAGCCGAGACCTATAAGGAGGAGAATGAAACTACCTGTGCCCAGGAGAAAACCTCCTTTCTTCGGTTCAGCAATTGTAGCAATCCTAAGGCTCGTCCTTGTAGAGAGATATCCTTGAAAAGCAATCCAGCCAACCCAACCGAAAATTGCGAAGAACAGCAAAGCAGTACGACCAACTAAAATTGAAAGAAACACTGCGATAGCGAATGAAACTGCCATCCAAGAGAGTCCTTTCATTTCAGTGACCCTGCCTCGGCCTCGTCTAGTAATCCAGAGTCGATCAATACGCAAGCCAGTGATGAGTGAACCAAGAGCAAAATAGATTGCACCTGCTGCACCAATATATGTGAACAAGTTGACAAGTAATTGCTCCATGCCACTCCCAGTTACACTATCAGGATACGTATACATCAACCAAGAAACAAGTAGACCTAGAAATGTAGTAGCTACGAACACAATGAGATACGCAAGGTATCTTCGTGTTTTGAAAAATACACCAATTCCACCAAATAACGGGATTCCCAATATAGCATCCTCCCTAATTATATACGAGTGTGGGTCTAGACCGATATAAGGTATTTCCCTCTGATTTTCCTTCCTGTCAAAGATATTAAGAAGCTAGTCAGTTATTTGAAGACGGGGCTGTGAACCAAGATGGCTATACGTGTTCTAATGGTCGACGATGATCCCGTGCATCTTGAACTGAGTGAGCAGTTTTTGAAACGACAGAGTGCAGAGTACGAAATTGTTTCAGCCGAAACCTCAGAAACCGCGATGAATCTAATACTGAAGGATGAGTTTGATGTTGCAGTTTGTGACATCGATCTTGGGGAAAACCAACCCACAGGACTCGATATTCTACAACAAGTCAGAGTAAATGAGAATGATATTCCTGTAATTATATTCACTGGGAAGAGTCGAGAAGAGTTTGCCATACAAGCACTTAATCTAGGGGCAGACTATTATATTCGAAAAAGCGCCTCTAAGATTGAAGGTCTCTATGCTGAGTTATCGTATTATATTCTAACTTCGGTAAAGAAACGTAGGACTGAAAGAGCACTTGTTGAATCAGAACGAAGGCTTCGTGAGAGTGAAGCTAAGCTTGCAGAGGCTCAACGTATTGCACATCTTGGTCATTGGGATTGGGACATCATCAAAGATAACATAGTCTGGTCTGACGAAATTTATAGAATATTTGGATTAGCCCCGCAGGAGTTCAAAGCCACCTATGACGCATTTCTCAGCTCAGTCCATGTTGATGATAGAAACTTTGTACGTGATTCGGTAGAGAGAGCTATTCATGAGAATGAGAAATATAGTATAGACCATCGCATACTTCTTCCTGATGGAACAATTCGATTCGTTCATGAAGAAGCTGAAGTTACATTTAATCGGGATAATAGAGCAGTTCGGATGATGGGAACGGTCCATGATATCACCGAAAGAGTCTGTCAGGAACTCCTTCTAAGGGAAGAGAGAGATAAGGCGCAGAAATATCTTGATCTAGCCAACACAATGATTCTTGCATTGGATACTAAGTTCAATGTGACAATGATAAACCAGAGGGGGTGTGAGTTTCTTGGAAGTGGAGAGGCAGATATCATAGGAACAAACTGGATTGAAGACTTTGTTCCATTGAATAGTAGAGAAAATGCTTCAAACTATCTCAAATCATTGATCGCAGGAGAGATGAGGGATTCTTGCGAGATGGTTATAGAAACTCTCAGAGGAGGGCAAAAGAAAATACTTTGCCGAGATAGAATAATCACCGATGATGAAGGAAATGTGACTACAATCCTCTGCTCATTTCAAGAAATTGTAATTGATGAAAAAGAAAAAACATTGAAAACTGAAACAGAGCAGAAAGATGCACTTGATATGTTGAAAAAGCAAAGGGAAGAACTTAGCGATTTTGCACACACTATGAGCCATGATCTGAAAAACATCTTTCATAATATGCTCGGTTTTATTGAACTTGTAGAAGTGGAACAGAATTTTACGCATCTCAAAAAACTTCGGAGTTTGGTTAATGATACTGGAGCTATGGTTGATCACTCAGTAGCTTTAGCTGATGCGGGATTAATCATTGAAGAAACGATGAATGTCGAACTATCTTCTCTTGTAAAAGAGGTAGCCAGTTCAATCATCCCTGAAAGTGTAGAATATGTGCAAGACCCGCTGCCAGTCGTTAAAGCAGACAAAAGAAAAGTTGCGCAAATTTTTAGAAACCTCTTTGACAACGCTATCCAACATGGGAAACCAAGTAAGATAGAAGTGATGTCAGTAAAGAATGACAATGCATATCGCATCAAAGTCATGAATGATGGAAAACCCATTCCAGAGGTACAGCATTCTAGGTTGTTCTTGCGTGGATTTTCCACCAGCAAGATTGGACAAGGTTACGGATTGGCTATTGTAAAACGACTTGTTGAAGCTCATGGTTGGACAATCAAACTCTTGAAAGAAAAAGAAACCACATTTGAGATTGAAATCCCGATGAAACTTTGATTTGTTTCCTCTTGCTGGTTGTCTATCAATTATTCTTAGAGAGGCAAGCTTAATAGGCCATATCTTCTAGGAAGATATGTGGTCAGAGAACCGGTAGGGCCTAGTTTTCGTAACATGCCCTCATTACATAACTCCCCCCCTCCTACCACATTGAGCTCTGCCGCATCCTGACCACACTTCATCAATTCTTTGATTCATAACGATTTTTGTAAAATTTGAGCTTATTCACTTAAATGAAAAATTTATTAGAAAACTATAGAAATTATTTGGAACTCACGTGAAGGGAGGTGAGAAATGTAATGAGTATGTCAAAGAGAATAGGCGTAGCTGTAATCAGCATAATCTTCCTCGTGGCTCTTGTTTCTGCGGTGCCTGTGGATGCAAAGAAAGGATTCTCAGTTCATAGATGGTGGAGTGAGGTTTATTGGACTGCGTCGTCAACCAACCCCATTGAATGGACTGGAGACATATGGACCGAAGATTATACACATGGTACAATCTATTGGGATAATCTTGGGTCATTCCTGCTAGGCCCAGAGAGCGCTCCAAAGGTCCAGAAATTCTGGGGAGTCTGGTGGATAGATTTTGGTAGCGATGGCACAGTAGATATTTCTGGATATCACGATGGAACATTCACCTTTGCTATCATGCAATGCGTCATAAACGGACATATCACATATACTTCTGATGATTGGTCGGGCTTTGATGGACGAAAGATTCACACAGTTAACTATGTTGATATGTTGTCGGGTTACATTGAACATTACCTCCAGATAAACTAGTTCAAGCAACAGCAAACACAATTCTCTAGAATAAATCACGGAGGGGTTGATGGAAGGTCTACCCCTCCATCTAAAGGTAGTGAGTCTTGACTTTCTATTATGGATTCTTTCTCGGCTCTTCCAAAAAACCAATAGAAAAGAACAACGCTGGCAAAATAAAACACAGCTGCAAAAGCGAAAGGCAATCTAAGGAATCCAGCGGCTAGTAACCAGCCACCAATATTGAGTCCTACTGCACGGCTGAGAGAATCACCCATATTGATCACACCCATGGCCGTGGATCTTTCATCTTTTTCGAGCCCCTCCATATAGAAGACATCCATTACTGGCCATGCAACATTCATGAATAGAGCACGACAAACGTATCCAACTATTCCCATATAGAGCACGGGCGACCACGAAAGAAGAATGAGAAATGGAACTGACAGGGTTTGAAACCAGATGATTGTGCCCAACTTGCCAATTCTTTCCACTATTCCTGGAGATGCAAAATTTCCAATCGCCATGACGATGGTGTTGAGTGCAAAGATGACTCCAATCGTGGTTTCATTAAGATCGAATGCTTCACTGAAGTAGACGTTGAAGAAATAGATAAACAGACCAGCACCAAATCCTGACACTGCCCAAGCCAAAGCATATTTCCCAATGAATCCACGATGATGGACATTACCAAAACCGAAACTATGATTGTTGCTTATTCTATCAGTAGACATTGGGACAATCACAATGACAGCTAAAGCTAACGGAATCAGTGCAGTCCATAATGTTAGTCTATAAGCTGTCAAAAGGTCAAACGCGAAACCAAGATTGGTCCATATCGTAGGCAAGAATCCACCAGAGAGAGACCCCAATAAACTAGCGACAAGAAATAGAGCATATCGTAGACTGAACACATGTACTCGTTCTTCTTCGGTTGTGACACTTACTGTGTACGGTTGCCAACAGACGCCGCTGAATCCAAAACCAATTCCGTAAAGAAGTTGTGAGATCAAGAGGTAAGTGGGATTCAAGGTAGAGTATTGGATACAAATCCCAACAAACATAGTAATACTGCTCACTACTAGAATCCATTTTCGGGAGTACCGATCCGCCAGCATCCCTGCAAAGATTGCTAGACCACCAGCCAGAAACATAGCGATTGAGAGGAAGAATCCAAGGAAGTCCTCATTAAATCCAGCTTCTAGGAGATACAAGTTGAAGAGAACATCGTTTATACCAAATCCGAAAGCCCACAATACCCAAGATGCAATTGTCAATCGAGCGTCACGACTAATGAGGTGAATCCTATCCATATACCGTAGTCTTGCTGGTGCGATTGACATTGTGGAAATTTCTGAAGAGAAGATGCTTTTCACTATTCGCCTGTGCGTATAAATTACAATTCGAATTTGAACTAGAAACTAAGACATTGTGTGATATTTCAGTGATATGACAAAAATAGAAATGTGGAGGCATAGAAAACTACGCCTCCATCTTAGTATGTTGCTACTCGGAATCTGAATCTTCTATTGACCATTGCATTCCATACCTAGTTGGTCTCGAAATTGCTGCTTGAATTGTTCTTCGCCTAGTCCTTGTATTGTATACAAAAGCTAGAGATACTACTGAGCCAAACCAAGCTGCAGCAATCGCGATTCCTACGAATGGGCTACTTGCTACCATAGCCAGTATATTCTCTACGCCATCAAACCTGTCGCGACTTGCCCGATTTGTTGGATCGGAGGTATAAGTCGAATCACTTGATGCACTCGGAATCCAGATTTGCTCCATGGTAGTAGATACATCTGGTGGTTCGCCTTCTGGATCTGACACACCAGTTTTGATATACACCCCAATTGAGATGAAGTCACCATCTTGGAGTTTTATCTGGATGCTGAGGTAAATGACAGTATCGTCATATTCTGGATCCTGCAATATTAGACCTAGAGGTAGTTCAATGTCTAGGTAATATGTGCCATCATCAAGTTTGTCAAAGTAGAAGATGCCGTCCTCTCCAGTGGTTCTAGCCTTCAGAAGAACACCATCCTTATAGAGTCTGAAAATGGCTCCAGACACTGGCTCGTCGTGTTCAGCTTCCTCCAGCACAACTCCGAAGATAGCACATGCTTTCAGCTTCTTAATGTCATTGGATATTTCGGTGAGAATTGTAGTACTACTCCAACACCCTTCGACAAATGCACTGAATTCGTAGTCTTTTCCTAGAAGGTTGTCCTCTATCCAATCCTTCTCCAGATCCTGGAAGCTCTTCTTGTCGAATTTCATGTGAATAGTGACAAGTATATCATTGCATTCCTCGAGCCCATCGAATACAATGATGCCATTTTCGTAATCAATAGAAACAATCTTCTTCTTATCGATGCATGTTACTTCACCATCGCACCAATCAACAACTCCATCAGAGTCCAAATCAGTCCAGACGTAGGCATGTATTGGCTGGCCTCCATGCTCAATGAATCCATAACCCAAGTCGTAGTGAATCTCTATCTCACCATCTGTCCAAGCATGGAAAATGATGTTGAAGTAGAAACCACCAGGGTTAGTGGATGCTATTTTATAATGCTCCTCGCCTTCGCTGAAGTCAGGAGTAACGACTAGACGGAACTCGGTAACTATATCCCTGCAATCGCTGGTATCAGTGATATAGGTTCTAGCACCGCTATTCCAGAAGTCCATATTCTCCCAGTCTACTCCGGATACTGCCAGAGTGAAATCATAGCCAAGAACTGGACCAGGTGTACTTGCTAGTATCGGGTAAGTCTCGACCCACCCTTCTTGGAGCACCTCCATGATAGCATATTCACCTGGATACATTATTACGAATTCATAGTAACCTTCCGCATCCGTGAATGCAGTGGCTGAAAGCGATCCAAATGAGTCTTTATACAGTTGAATTTCCCATCCTTCTAATGGCTTTTCATCTGAAGACCGTGTACCATCCCAGTCCTCGTACTTGTGACATCTTGAACCATTCAAAGTTCCAGAAGTCTGGTGATTCATCAAGGCTAATCTCATGATTCATCATAGTGAAGAATGTGTAGCCCTGTATCCAGTCACCAGACCCTGAAGCATAGTCAAGTTCTGATGGATAGGTGTTGGTCCACTCAGCCTGGAGATACTCCGAAATCGAGTAGCTACCAGGATGTTTGATGATGAAGATGTACGAACCGTCTTCTGCAGTGGTTGTTCCAGCATAGAATTCTCCACTCTTGCGGAGTTCTATGGCCCAGCCACCAAGAGGATGGTCAGTGGGCAATGAGCCATCAAAGTCTTCATATTTGTGACCTGTGATTGTGTACCACCTAAAGTTCCAGAAGTTCTTCCCTGATATGTCCAGACCGGATGTTACAAGGCTAAGGTCATAGCCAAGCACGGATGGCGTAGTACCATCTCCGGGTGAAACACATTCTTGAGGGCTTGTTTCAGTCCACTTATCCTTGAGCACTTCTTTAATCTGATAGCTGCCAGGATCCTTCACAGTAAACGTGTAGAAACCATCTAGAAGTGTCAACATCCAGTCATACGGCTGGACCTGACCAGTCCTGTATAGCTCGATCCTCCAGTTATCTAGAGCTACATCTGTAGGTTGATTTCCATTATAATCTAGGTACTTGTGACCTGAAATTGTCAGCCACTGGAAGTTCCAGAAGTTCTTCCCTGAAATGTCCACACCAGATGTCACAAGGCCTAGGTCATACCCAAGCACAGATGGAGTAGAGCCATCACCGGGCGAATATGTCAAGATAGGAGCTGTTTCAGTCCATTTGTCCTTGAGCACTTCTTTGATCTGATAACAACCAGGATACTTTACGGTGAATGTGTATGAACCATCTTGGAGAGTGAGCATCGAGTCATATGACAATGCCTGACCAGTCTGGTACAGCTCGATCATCCAGTTATCTAGAGGTGTGTCATCGGGTTTAGTGCCATCATAATCTAGATACTTGTAGCCTGAAATTGACAGCCACTGGAAGTTCCAGAAGTCCTTCTCTGCAATGTCCACACCAGATGTCACAAGACCGAGGTAATAGCCAAGCACAGATGGTGTGGTGCCATCTCCAGGCGAATATATTAGAACAGGAGCTGTTTGAGTCCATTTGTCCTTAAGCACCTCCTTGATCTCATAAACTCCAGGAGTCTTCACAATAAACTCGTAGTAGCCTATAGTAGACGCCTCACTCGATGTCATCGTACTTAGGTATAACTCAGTATTTCTATACAGCTGAATCTCCCAATCACCAAGACCTAGGTCTATGGGTTGAGTGCCATCATAATCTAGGTACTTGTGGCCAGTAATCGTGAACCATTTGAAGTTACCAAAGTCGTTGTTTGTCAAAAGCGCTGGATATGCAACTAAATCATCGACTGTGAACTCGTAGCCCTCTTCACTTACGATTGGAATGGTTGCATCACCGATTTCCATAACACCAGGAGTAATTTTGGTCCAGCCAGACTGAATCTCCTCCCGGATATAGTAATTGCCAGCTTCTTTGATTAAGAACTCGTAGTAGCCATCTTTACATGCTGTATAGGTCCAGGCAATTGCTTCTTCAGGATCAACGGAGGGGTCGTGGTCAAAGAGATAGATGATCCAGCAATTCAATGGTGGTTCATCTCCTACCTGCCAGACACCGTCACCATTCAGATCGTGCCATTTATGGCCGGATACTGTGAACCACTCGAAGTTACCAAAGTCTAGTGCTATTATATTGTCCATGCTACTTACCGCGATGATACCATCATAGCCACTTGCTGAAACTATGTCTTCTGTTTCTGAACCAATTTGTAAAGATGGGAATGTCATTGTCCAGTTCATCTGGAGGAGTTCTCTGATGAAGTAAGTGCCAGGTTCCTTGATAGTGAATTCATAGTAACCTGTACTATCAGTAGTTGTAGAAGCATATGCATTCTCTGGGCAGGTGCTGGGACTTCCCTTAAACAGATAAATTGTCCAACCGGGTAATCCTTCACCTGCTACAACTGGATCACTATCACCATCAAGGTCATGCCACTTGTATCCTGATACATCGAACCACTTGAAGTTCCAGAAGTCCTTGCATCCGATGTGTTTGCCACTCATTCCATCAAAGGAATGGCCTGAAACCTC
>JBHLQJ010000100.1:0-9801 GCA_048884945.1 Candidatus Thorarchaeota archaeon
GACCAATCTATGGTGGTCCCTCTTCGAACAAGCAGACGAAGCTGGGAAAGTCAGGGATTATGACTATCTCCTAGAGAGTATACTGAATGAATCAGGACTAGTACTTCCACGCCTTGAACTATTGAGTGCAAAACTTAGGATTGGATTGAAGCTAATAAACAGCGTCAGAAAAATCAGAGGGAAGAGTTCTATCATGGCTGCGCAAGTACTGATGCATGATTATATCATCCCTTGGTTGTCGAGAGGGTACAGGATTTACAAGGAAAACAAAACGTGACACAGCTTCTTAAACCAATAATGCGTAGAATAGATAATTTATATATCGGACATCCTATATATTGGGTATCCAATATTTGTGTGATTTGCATGATGGGCGGAAATGATTGCGCATCAACAGGAAATGAAGAACTCATTATGAGCGATTTTTTCAATGTTGTCAAGAAACGAAGGAGTATACGAAAATACAAAGACATAGAGATTCCAGATGAGCATATCACCCAGATGCTTGAAGCAGCTCGACTCGCACCTTCAACGAACAACACTCAATCGTGGCGGTACATAGTAGTGAGAAATCCTGAAACAATAGCGCTACTCTCACTGGTCGCAGGTCGACAGAAGTTCATTGAAAATTCTAAAGCGGTGATTATATCTATAGCTAATCGGACCGCCTCCTGTTGTCCCGGCAATCCATCCATGTGGCATGTTCAGGACACGATGATTGCAACTGAACACATTGTTCTAGCAGCAACAGCTCTCGGCTATGGTTCATGTTGGGTAGCAATGTTAGATTCTAGAAACAGTCAGAATATAGTGGAAGTCAAACAAGCCCTTCGAATCCCAGAAACCGCTGATATTGTTGCTCTAGTGACTCTTGGAGTACCGGATGAGATCCCCTCTTCAAGATCTACAAGAGAGCTGAATGAGATTGCGTTCTCCGAAGTCTATGGTTTCAGCTGGAATATGTAGAATACGATATCCAAGATATGGCGATGGAAAAATGAAAGAAGAAATCAAAGGGAACATTCTCAATCCCTTGCCGGTTGCACTCGTAGGGGCTTTGGTGAATGGAAAACCGAACTACCTCGTGATTGGATATATCTCGCCATTCAATTTTGGTAAACATGTTTTCTTCAGTCTGTTCAAGAAACGATATACTCGAATTGGCATCCATGAGCACATGACCTTCAGTGTAAATATCCCCTCAATATCACTCCTTGAGGAAACACAACTGTGTGGAAGTAAATCCGGTCGGGATTTAGACAAGTCTTCTCTCTTTGATTCATTTTTTGGTGATCTAAAAACAGCTCCGATGATTAGAGAGTGCCCATTAAACATGGAATGTGAGGTTGAACAGATAATCGATTATGATCTTAATGAAGGAATTATTGGGAAGGTTGTAAAATCATATGCAAATTCTAATACCGTCTACGATGGAAAATTGGACATCAGAAAAGTACAACCCATAATATGGGCTACTTGCGGCGACTTCAACTACTATAATATTGGATCTCGGATGAGTGCTTGAGTTACTACCATGATGTTGGTATTAGAAATATTCTATTCAAGGAGCGTTGGATTGATTGAGATATGTATTCTCTCATCCTGTGCGATTTTTTAATGAAATACTCTCAAATATTACTACTCGCCCTTGAAAGTGCTTCCTCCAACGATATCCTATACCCCTCTTGCCATGCTTCATCGAAGGTCGTGACATCAAGCTTCGTGCGTGTCATCTTCAACTCGCGTTCATATTCTTCCTTATCAGCCAATGCGGGAAGCGTGCCAGATATTTCTCGTAATGCACTCGCTGTTCCAAACAGCTGCGCAGCATACTTAAAGTTCCCTCTCGCATTAGCCAAGATGGCAAGACGCTCGAAACATTCAGCCAAGCCATCTGTATCACCAATTTCATTGAATATTTGCAGGCTTTCGGATTGCCATTTGCTTGCTTCATCAAACCAATTCAGATGCATCGCATCATGACCCAGATTACCGGTAGCTATCGCCACACCACTCTTATCATTCAAGGAACGATAGATGGCGAGGCTTTCCTTGTGCAGTGAATAAGCCGACGCGTAATCTTTCTGATAACCAGCAAGAAGCCCCAGATTGTTGATTGAATTCGCAATCGACCACGCATCACCTAAATCGCGTTTGATTGCCAAACTCTGTTCTAAGAATTGCCTAGCAATCGCGTAATCACCCTGGTAGGAGGCTATCAATCCCAACTCGTTATAGGCACCAGCGATACCATGCTTGTCATCAAGGTATTGATGGATTGACAATGCCTCTTCGACATGTGTCCGGGCTACTGTGAAATCACCTTGATAGACAGCTAATGCAGCTGCGGCAGTTAATACTTTGCCGCGGAGCTTTGTTGGGGTTAGTGATAGTTTGCTGAATGTTTCGAGCCAAACACGTCCCTCACCAATATAACTGTGCATCTCCCAAAAACGCCAGAGAGCTCCACACATTTTCAAGCCTAATTCAGCATCGTGCTGTCGGGTCCATTCTAACACCGCACGTATATTTCCGTATTCTGAGTCAAGCTGGTTGACCCAACGAGTTTGACTATGAGCTCTTAATTCCGGTTCTGCTTGTTCAACGAGTGCGAGATAGAACCGCGCTTGATGTCGTCGTATGACGTCTGTTTCACCACTTTTGATAAGGCGTTGATGTGAAAATTCACGGATTGTTTCCAAGATATTTAATCGGAGATTACCGTTCACTTCTTGAGGTGATTTGATGAGATTAAGGTCAACCAATTTCTCAAACCCGTCGAAGATGTCGATGCGTTGGTCATCATCTGCATTACATATGGCATCAGCGGCTTCGAAGGTCCAGCCGCCAACGAACACTGACAGTCGTCGAAGCAAACGCTTTTCGTGCTCATTCAACAGGTTGTAGCTCCATTCAATAGCACTATACAAAGTCTGTTGGCGCTCCGGTGAATCTCTTGTTCCACTCCGTAAGACTTCGAAGCTGTGTTCTAGTCGTTGCAACAGTGCATTAGGCGAAAGCATTCTAATGCGAGCTGAAGCTAGCTCGATTGCTAATGGCAGTCCATCCAGTCGGTAACAAATCTCCGCAATAGCAGGCGCATTCTCGTTTGTAACGCGGAAATCTGGTTTCACAGATTGAGCACGCTGGATGAATAACTGAACAGCAGAGTATTGAGAAAGCGGTTGTAGATGAGAAATCTGTTTGCTAGGGGGTAATTCCAGAGGTGGAACAGGAAGCTCTCTCTCAGCACGTAGACGAAGAGGAGAGCGGCTGGTCACAAGTATCTTTGTTCGCGGGCAAACCTCCAATAAATCCGCTATCTTCGAAGCCGCTGGGAGAACTTGTTCGAAGTTGTCAAGGAGCAGTAAGATCTTCTTCTGAAATAGGAATGCTTTGAGCGAGTCGAACAATGTGTGCTCTCTGGTCTCCGTCACACCAAGGGTTCTGGCTATTATTGGAACCACTAGTTCTGGATCTGAAATCACTTCTAGTAATACCAAGTAGACGCCATCCAAAAAACTATCACGTAGCTCGAGTGCTATTTGGATTCCAAGACGTGATTTTCCGCAACCACCTGGCCCAGTCAAAGTTACTAGTGCAACATTATCCTGTAAGAGGAGCTCACAAGCCTCTCTCACCTCCTGCTCACGTCCAATCAATGGATTTCGAGGAAAAGGAATGTTTGTCAATGGATGTTGAGCAGAATCCTCTCTTTGTTTCTCCTCTTGCCGCGATGCTTCAAACCGTTCAGTCAAAAGAAGTGCGAGGTCATTCTCGACTAATTCTCTAAGCTCATCTGGAGTTGCAAAAGATTTGTAGCAGCCAACATTCTGATTCCGGATTTTATCCAACAGGTCTTTCAATGCAGGTGCCCGATCTGGCGCAGGGTTTTTGATATACAACAGACGAGGCATCCTCGTTGAAAGGTTGTACTCATCCTCCAGTCCTGAAATCTCCTTATCTGGGGCTATCCAACCGTAAGATTGCCAGTAGATACCGATGAAGATATGGCTCTGTGCAAGATATGCTTGGTATAGATCATCTGCTGGATGCGGCCGCGCACCTAACTCGAACATCACTGGAGCAAGTCGAAGCCGGAGAATAGCTTGACGCACTGCTTCACGCTCTTCTTCAAGTTCTTTCAATGTTGAGCTTACAAAGACACGTAAGCGGTAATCCGGCGTTCGGATTACGACTGTTTGACTCTTAGAATCTTCCATCTGAAACTATACCAAGCTAATGATTTTTACAAAAGAGATGAAATTATCTAAATGAACTTAGTGGACCTAGCTTATCCGATTAACTCTTTGTGAGGTTCTAAGCCAAATGGAAGAGATAGTAGATCGGATGTGATTCAAATATGTGCCCTGAGTATTCGCACAAGTTCATACTTCATATTTCAGAAATGTGATAATGTTGACAACACGGTTTGTCTAAATTACTGAATATGTATTTCGTGATGCATACCACCTCGTTTCAGCGAAGCGGGCTACTTGCAGTGACTGCGTTCGAAGAGAAGGAACGGCAATATTGGATGTTTTCACTTTTCGAAGAGAGCATTAAGAATTAGACAAGCTTAATCAAGTCATAACCAAGTGATGCCTTCTGATACCTCATTCTGCACGCCTTGAATAGTAAGAAACAGAAACCTCTGCACTTTCTTACATGTAGAACATTCTCTATCTTGATTAGAATTTTGAAAAACTGCGGAAGATTGCTTTCTCTTGGCCAACAGGCGTTATGGATTAGATGGAATCAGTTAATCCCTGATGTAAAAGGATTATATTCTCTCAACACAATCATACGCCTTGAGGTCTCGTTAATTAGATGGGCACACAACATTTGTTTGAAGAGACATCAAGAGGAATCAGCATTGCGAAAGCAATCCTATGTCTTTCTTTTGTCCTTCCATATCTCGTTGATTGGATGAATCGGAGTGATTATCCTCACCTGGTGATCTATGCACCAACTTGGTTGCTTCTCGAATCTGAGTGGGAGTCCTACGTTGGACCCACTCCCATGGCTTTATTCATGCTCTTGCTTTGGCTACCATATACATATGTGGGGTTTCAATCCTACAGGTTCTCGCGAGGTAAGTATTCAAGTGTTACTCGATATGGCATTGGAGTCGTTTTCGTTACTTTTTTAGCAATCCTAATGACAATTCCAATGATGGCGACGCCTACGCTTTGGGAGGATTAAAGAGCCTTCTATTCTATCGTGATTCCTTTGCCGCTCGTGTCTATTTTGGCTCTGATATTAATACCGCTCCTACGTCCAGTTTTGTTGCAGTCACCATGGGAGGACACTGCAGAAGATATTTTTACAAATAGTGATTGAATGGGCTCGGACTGGAATTTAAATCTGAATGAATAGTAAACCTGGAATTATTTGACTCACAAACTACTAGATTCCCCAAACTATCAATAATCTTCACCAAACCATAATTCGATTATATGCCCATGCGCGTCATCATAAAGGAGCTTTGGACGGTCAGTCACAAATGAAATTGGGCCGACAGTCAAATTCAACCCGGAGCAATAGTATTCGATACTCCAACTCTCTGGTTGCGTAAAATTTTGACTTGCTTCAGCATATGTTGGATTGGACTCGAATCCATCCATCCCAAAAGGTGTTAGATACTCTTTATATCCGTCCTCATAGGTTATGGTAAGTTGGCCTGAATGCCACAGAAGATTTTCACTCCTGAATACGAATATTGCAGTGTATGTTCGTTGAGGCATAGTAATCCAAGATTGGATGAGTGGTAATATCACCACCAAAGCAACAATAGAGAGTATTAGAAAAACACAAATCCCTCTATGTTTCAATCCTATCCTTTTTTTGATCTCAAGTTCAAGGGTAGCTTTTCCACTCTGTTTACGAAACAATTTATACACTCAAATTATTAGTTCAATCTCCAGAATTAAAGAGATTCTTATATGAGTAAAATTGTACTATCAAAATTCGGTGAAAATTGAGAAGAATGGTGGACAAGGTGCGATTCAAACACACATCTTCTATTAACAGAGCGTGCCGATTCTAATACTCTCTCTGAATGTCAAATAATGCTAGTTTAGTGTTCTAGCGATGAAGAGTAACTGCAGATCTTCCAGTCATCCATCTGTCCTGTCGCGAAGCTCGTGGAATATGTCTCTTTTCAAATGGAACATATCCTCGGTCTTCACTTGTTTGCTCTCTAGGAATTTCAGCATCTTGACAACAATCTTGTAGGATTATCTTGAGGTGTGACTTCTCGTTGTTCAGGTTTTGAGCCACCATTATTATCACATCTTGATAATGAATTATCAAGATATGATATAAATTTATCTGTAAGTGATAAAATTAACTCGTAAGGAATGGTTATTGCTTGAAGTTATGACCTACAGTACTTTGTAGCAACAGAACACCTACATACTTGCCAGTTCAATCAGAGGCAATCTTGGAGTTTCTTAACTAGTTCGGGGTGATGTAAAATAACCCCAAAAAAGGCAATATAATCGATAGTCTTAATCATAGTTTCCCATTCGCCTGACATTATTTCATTCAATTGCCCTTTATCGTCTGTTTCCGCTATTTTCGTAATCTCATCGTTCATCTTTCTCGTGATTTCTTTGACTACATCACGAAGACAAGTTTCTGTTTCTTTGGAGCCCCCATATGCAAGCATCAGACCTTTCAGAACTCGATTAGTAAAATCCAAGCCCTCTTTGGAAACATCTGGAAAGCATCCATAATGGAAGAGTTTTGCTGTTCGCGAGAAGAGTGTTTCAGATGCAGTCTTTCCAAATTCAACTCGCTTTCCTCCAGCTGTCACAAGACCCTCCTTTTCCAGCGCTTTGAGATATCGGTAGATTGTATTATAGGACTTAGGCCCGATAGTTTCGTGATCACCTGCTCTCAACTTATATGCGTCTTCAATTTCTCGGATGGTCATAGGGCGTTTTCGTAGAATCTCAATGATGATATAATAATCCGGATCCTCGAGCAATCGTACAGCTTGAGGTGAGTCTACAATCTTCAAAGATGCAGGTGTGAAATGCAGTACATCTTGCGTCTTACCGCTTTCAGGTGTTGTTCCATTCGTCATCTCTCATGCCTCTGGTTGATTACTACCAACCTGTAGTATAACATTTTCGTTTCAAGGCAATGAATTCTCATTATTTGGGAAAAATAGAGTCTATGAAACCAGATATTACTACAATCCTCAGTACAGCTCAAAAAGATGGTGAATCAGCTGGGACTTGAACGCGCTGTTCTTCAAGAACATAATAAGCATCAACATTACTCACTACCATTACGTTGATGTTAGAATTGAAATGTTAACCTCCTGCGTATTAACATAGATTTTGGATATGTCCGATCGCTTTCAGAATCTTGACTATATTGAGGAGATTGTTACACGAGATTCAAAAAACATTCCTCCAGAAGTCCAAAAGCAATTTTGGAAGATAGTGAGAGAGATTAAACGAAGCCCCCGTCCTGATTTAGCCGAAGTAAGACAAGTTACCCGAATTAGAAATATATTCTTCAAAGAAAAGAGGGGGCGGACCTATCCTCTTTGGCCATGCATCATTTTAATGACACTGATTGGCATACTTGGACCGACTCTTTGGTACCTTAGACTTCTTGGTGTTCCGCTACAGTGGAATACATTTGCAATATGGACATCATCGGAATGGTGGATTTTTCTCCGACGACTTGGAAGTCTTGCTGCAGCCACCTTTTTCTTCTACCCATTGGGTAGGTTGATAGCTGGAAAATGGATTGGCATTCGGATTGACGGAGTGAGTCGTGGTATGTACAATGAACCCACGTTAAAGATTGACTATGAAACTTTTCTATTATTATCGCCATCAAAAAGAAAGTGGTTCTTCTTCTTTGCAGGAATTTGGACAATTATTACCTCTTTCATGCTTGGACTTGTGGGTCTTGTCTTAGTTGGCGATTTATGTGGAATCATCATTGCCATTTTTCTGGGCATTAGTGAAGGGCTGGCAATCTGGAGTGAAACAACTAAGAACATTGGTGGAGAGATGGCTCACTACAATCGAGAGAGGAGGATAGAGAGAGCTTGGCGAAGACAAATTGGAGTATAAAATGGTGGACCGGGCGTGGTTCGAACTCGCGACCACAAGGACAGGAATGGTCGTCATCACTGTGATTACTCATCCTTAAGTTCTCAGAACGAGATAATGTGTATAGTTCATAGTGGGAGCGGATATCGAAGATTGCGGTTGAATAGACGACTACTCGCCTTGGTTCTAGTCCTTATCGTTGCAATAGGAACAGGAATGACTCTGTGGTTTGTACCACTGAATAGGGTATTATTCTCATCAACCAATCTTACACCTCCTTATTCTCCGGATTTTCTATTTGGCAACTTTTCAGTAACTAATGCAGACACAGGAATAAGAAATCCCATCGTGAAGGTTTCAGTTGATCTTACTAGAAATGAGGAATACATAGACTTCGTTGTCCAGTTCTGTCTACTCAATTTCACACTAGAGCAACTAGAGCAGGTTTCAAATATTTCGACACTTGTTGTCAATGATCAATTAGTTGGTAGATATTGGTTTGTAACTGAGCCTCCCACAATGGATTTTCCATTGCCAAACATCTCTTGTACATATGTTTGGGTTCTGTGGATTGAAGCAGCATCTATTCCTCTGACTTGGACAATAGATGTATCTCTTACACTTGAATTCAGCATTATTTGATAGACAGTCATGAATGGAGAAATCGTATTTCAAAGAAGTGGTGGACCGGGCGAGATTCGAACTGGCTCCTTTTCAAGAATCTCAGCAGAGCTGCCTAGCCAGTACTCCAGCAAACTTTCACCATGACTTACCAATTTTGAAAGGACTTATAGCAAACCTGTATCTATAGTAACTTTGACCGATTTGAAATGACATCAACTGATCAATAACAGGAACGCATTACTTTTTTTCTTCGGTTTTAAAGCGGCTTGAATGAGCTGTATGTGTGGGAATAGATTTGAATTGGAAGAGAATCGGAGCTTGGTGTGGCATGCTTGCGCCCGTTCAGTATGTCATCATCTCCTCCACAATCATATTGTTTCTATATCCAGGGGGATTCAACTTCTTCATTGACCCAATAAGCTCATTGGGATTATCCGTCACCAATGGCGTTCCTACACCTCTGAACTGGTTCATGTGGGCAACAGCCACTACACTTTTTGGAGCATTCTCAATACCATTCTGGTTGTCTTGGCGTACCGTTTTCACGGAAACGACTCCATTGAAGACACTTAGTTGGATTGGTACAATATTGGGTGTTGCCGGAGCCCCCTTTTGGGTAATGGTAGGTGTCTTCGCCTGGGACGTGTACACAGATCTGCACCTCTTCGCGGGAGACTGCACTGCCTTGTTTTTTGTCTTGCCATGTATCATCTACTCGATTGCCATCCTCCTCAACAAGGACTACGGGAACATCTATGCTCTCATCGGGATAATAGTAGTAATCATTGGGATCGCTTGGGTTTCAACACCTTTCTGGTACCTAAACGAGGCACTTGCGAAACTGTCGCACTACTCGGTACAACTCTATTTCGTACTTCAAGGGTTTGGACTTCTAAGGTATTTTAGAAAGCTTAAGGATGTATAAGCTACAGCTGGACGCCTTACGGAAGAATGAAAGCGTAGATATGACTCAAGAACTTGGAGCGAACAGGTGCAAGTGAGTAAGAAATGGTGGACCAGGCGAGATTTGATATTGCAATTGTATGATAAAGAAACTACTCCTTGATTTGGATGTAAGAACTATGAACAGTGAAGA
>JBHLQJ010000101.1:0-342 GCA_048884945.1 Candidatus Thorarchaeota archaeon
CCGAGGGGTATCACTGTTGTTGGTCCAGATCCCTTAGATGTCTTGAAGTTTTTAGAACCTCTTCCTGTTTCTGCAATCAATGGTATTGGTGACAAGACCGCCGCACATTTAGAGAAGTTTGGAATCACAACACTTGGGCAAATTCAAAAGATGACTATACCTGAGTTATGGCCTTCCATGGGTCGCGGATCTGTCTGGTTATATCAACGAGCCAGAGGAATTGATGAACGTCCTCTAATTGATAATGGTCCTAGAGTGAGAAAATCGATATCTAAAGACCGTACTTTTATGGAGGATGTTGAACCTGATGCAACAGAGTATATTCACGAAGTATTAGGCACG
>JBHLQJ010000101.1:352-3979 GCA_048884945.1 Candidatus Thorarchaeota archaeon
GGGAGAATTGGGGAACGGCTTCAAAATAAATCTCTACGGTTTAAAACAGTCACAGTCAAAATGCGATATAGTGATTTTTCAACTATACAACGAAGTAAGAGTATTCCTGTTGAAACAGATAATGCAGACATTCTTCATCGAATGGCTATGGAGATATTCGACCATCAACGTGATCGAGATAAACCTATTCGACTAGTTGGTGTTAAGGTTTCAGGTTTGAGTGAAACCTCAGAACAGCTGTGTTTGACTGAGTTTATATAGAAGGCTATGTTATTCGTTTATTTTACCATTATCAATCTCTGTTACCGCCGTCTTTACTCGATTACTTAGTTTCATTACTAACCTACCTATTCCGTTGATGTAATCCGGATTATTCTCTTCTCCTAAAAGAGTAGTATACCCCATTATATTATGTGCAATACCAGCGATGTCATGAGAAAGTTGGTGTATGAACTTGCTAGCATTTTCCTGTCTTATCATAGGTGGCTTGAAAACTGATTTCTTCTTTGATAGATTTAGAATAATGTCCTTAATAGCTGAGAATTGATTTCGATAATCTTTACTTTTGAGTATATAATAGTCTGCACCTAGATTGAGAGATTTGATGACTATTTCTTCATTTGAATATCGTGTCCAAATTACGAATGCAGTACTATCCCCAGCTGTTCGAAGTGCTTCTAGTATTTCAAGCCCTGAGGAGTCAGGCATTAAATAATCTGAGATAATGACACTGAATTCCTCTTTTTCCAATATTGCTAAGACGTCCTTAATTGATGAAGACACTTCAATTTCGAAATCTGGTTCTTCCTGCTGAAGTAAGTTTCTAGCAACATCAAGAAGTTCTACATCGTCATCTACAAGTAGAACGCGAATGACCAATCCAACCACTCCCTAAAAGATATTCACGATTATACCTAAATCGCATGCTAAATGTTTTAGATGTAAAAGGTTTTCGTGCAAAAAATCTTCTATTGATATGGACCATCTCGGAGTCGAATACTTGTGAATAGAACACCAACAATTAGCAAAGCAATTTTATTGGATCGGCCAAATAGATTCCTAGGTCGTGTCATTTACAATGGAAAAGTAATTGACGTGTTTATACCCAACCCTGGACGAATGCATGAATTAATGACTCCGGGGAATGAAGTTTTCATTAGAGAAAGTAAAGGAATTCATAGAAAGACTGACCATACAATGATCGGACTCGACCACAATGACGTAACCATATCAATTGACTCGAATCTGCCCAATCGTTTTATCAAGAGGCTACTTGACTCGTATAAACTTCCATTCTTTGATAGCTATCATACAGTAATTTCAGAACCCCGTACACTTGGAGGTCGTTTTGATTTCAAGCTAATAGGTGATAAAGAGTCTTCATTCATAGAGGTGAAATCATGTACTCTTGTAGAAAACAATCGAGCAATTTTTCCTGACGCACCTACTGTGAGAGGTTCAAGGCACATTCGAAACCTCGTCACAGCGTTAAACGAAGCACAAGTAAATCGAGTAGCTGTGATTTTTGTGATTCAAAGACCTGATGCAAGAGTTTTCTCCCCAAATGATAAAACAGACCCAACGTTCGGTGATGCATTACGATATGGATATGCTAATGGTGTTGAGATTTATCCACTTTTAACACGAGTTGTGAATTGGGATCTGGAGTTTATTGGACAGGTGCCCGTAGAGCTTGATTATTTCATGGACTGAACTTAAAAGAACATTCTACTTGAACCACTGACTTATTATTGGCTTAAGTTAAAAGTGCTCATGCATATTACATAATAATTCGGTGGGAGCAGAACGTCAGATGACTCAAAGAACAAGCATTGAACGGATGCCTGGCGACGAGCTTCTTCGTTTAGCTCGTGTTTTGAAAGTGCCCATTGTCAAAAGGACCATCAAACGGAGTTGGCTCATAGACGAAGTCATGAAAGAACTAGATAAGCGAAATGAAACGCATGGACCTCCCAAAAAACTGCAATCGCCTGCAATTCTAATTGAAAATCTAACAAAGCAATTTGGTAAAAAAACCGCAGTTCGCTCACTTAATCTCAAAGTCAATCCCGGTGAAATCGTTGGTTTAGTGGGACCAAATGGGGCTGGAAAGACAACAACGCTGAGAATGTTGACTGGTATCATCCGTGCAAATAGCGGTAAAGTTTTGGTAGATGGTCATGATATTCAAAAGAATCCCATTTTGGCCAAAGAACGAATTGGGTACATTCCGGAAAAACCAACCTGTTATCCCAGTCTAACAGCACGAGAGTATGTTATGTTTACAGCGCGTATCTATGGAGTCCCTCACGAAACTGCATTGATTCGAATGAGAGAATATGTCGAACTGTTTCAATTCGATGAGTTTATTGATACGTACATTGGAACACTTTCTAAAGGGAACTTGCAACGTGCCTTATTGATTGGCATATTTACACGCGAGCCTCCCTATATTCTGGCACTAGATGAACCCATCTATGGTCTTGATCCTCGTGGCGCGTGGAACTTGAAGAAGCTACTGCGCCAATTGAAACATGATGGATCTGCGATTCTAATATCAACACATATCCTAGAAGTCGCTGCAGATCTCTGCGACCGATTTGTAATAATGAATGAAGGTGATGTTGTAGGTAAGGGCACGCTTCAAGAACTTCAAACCCTTTTTCCAGAAGCTCTTAGTCTCGAAGAAGTCTTTCTCAGTTTAACTGGTGGCATTCCTGAATAAGAGGTGCTCCAAATATGTCAACATACAAACTCATGAGAAATGAAGTACGCATATTGTTTAACCAATTCAAGCTAGCTATTTCCACACCTTCAATGCTCCTCTTTTATGGCATCTCTTTTTTGGGGATATATTTCGTAAGTTATGTAGTGTCAAGTTTTGTATCGTTCGCTCCCCTCTTCTTTAGTTTTGGTACCTTGCTTGAGGAAACAATCGATAGAGAAATGATTTTCGCAGCCACCGCTGTCATAAGTGCATCATCAGTTGTTAGTGGCTATTTTGGTTTGGGCCCTGGTGCTGTGCTCACATCGACAGACGAGAGTCTAATTATGTCTGCACCAATAAAGCCTCATCAAATATTCTTAAGTCGTTATGTAAGAAGAATCATCAGAAAGCTATCTTTCCTCCTGATTGGCGTTCTTTCAGTTTTGCCTCTATTAATTTCTGCAAGGCTACTATTCTTTGCTGTCATTTTTCTATTGACTGTGATTACTATTTTCTTGGAGATTAACTACTTTCTTGGAGCAATTAGTTCATATGTTCGACTAAAATTGTCAGCTCGAGTAAAGCATCGTTTCCGTAATCTCATTGTTTTGGTATTGGGCGCACTTACACTTCTTCCTGCTCATCCATGGCTTCTTTCAAATGCCATTGCTGTCCACATTATACCCTCAAATGCAGTTGCTTTACTTCTTACTGAATTCACTGGGGTTTTCTCTCACGGATTCAATCCAGTCCACGCAATTATATTCATTTTTCTAGACTAGAATACTATAAAATACAGTATTTTTTACATAAGTTAATTTATGTTTACCATCTTGCATGTACGGTACAAGACCATAAACTCCTTCGCCGATGGGTACGGTTGCATTGCCGCTCCTGATTGCATATCGGCCGGTCATTAA
>JBHLQJ010000101.1:3989-9783 GCA_048884945.1 Candidatus Thorarchaeota archaeon
TGCTTCTTACGGCCAATATTTGTAGCTATGACTACTATGAGTTATTCTCAGCCAGTAAGGGAAGGGAAGAAACTGAAGGGAGATTTAGCAGGATAATTCGCGGTGAAGTAGACTTCTCAGACTCTCGGTTTAATGATCCAATGATTTGGATAATAATGAAAGATTTTTGGAGCCGCCTTCGTTCACCTTTGCAGATTTGGAAGTATATCTATGCTGGCGTGGGTACTGTGTTTGTTCTATATCTGAACATTGTGCAACCTGTCTGGTTTCCTCCATTGAACATACCGATTAGTCTTTCATTTGCTCTTGTTCCTGCTTTTATCTTAATGATGATACTATTTGTCCAAATGGCGAGTGTGACATCAATGCTAAGTTTCGTTGATGAACAGGACAATGTGTATCTGCTAAAGGCATCTCCTTTCAAATCGAGAGATATCATTCTATCAAAATACTTGTTGAGTCTATTTGAGATTATTATAGTAGTAATTCCCGCGTGCGGTTTTCTCATCTATTTCATTCATATTGAGGGATACCTAGCAATCATCACCCTTGTGGCTCCATTGGCAATTCTTTTTGCTGCAAGTGGTAGTGCAGTAGGAGCCTATGTTCCGGTACTGACAAGCGACCCAAAGACACTCCCAGTTCCCTTGGCTTTTTCCTTTCCAGTGGTCAACCTGGGACTAGGAGCAATAATGGTGTTCTTAGTAGCAATATTTGCTGAGAGTTTCTTAGTCCTAATCATCCTTCCTCTCTACACTCTGTCTTTAGTCTGTGTCTTTCTTGCGGTTTCTGTCAGAGCTCTTAACAATTACATGTAAGCAAAGCTATTGCTTTTGAACAAGCCGAAGAGCGTTGGCAATGACTGCAAAAGTAAGCCCCATGTCTCCGATACCAATTGCCACCCATAGATTAACAAGACCGAGAGCAGCTAATATCCCAATTACCAGTTTTACTGATATTGATACTGCGATGTTTTGACGAACGATTGACATAGTCTTTTTTGCTTTCTTGATGAGCTTTGGAACTTTTCTCAAGTCTTGTTGCATCAAAGCTATATCTGCAGTCTCAAGAGCTACATCTGAGGATACAGCGCCCATGGCAATTCCTACATCTGCAGCTGCTAATGCGGGGGCATCATTAATTCCATCTCCAACCATAACGGTCGAACCAGCAGCTGAGAGCTTTTCAATTGCTTTGACTTTCTCTTGAGGCAAAAGCTCTGCAATATAATGGCTGACTCCAATCTCTTCTGCAACTTCCTTTGCTACAAATTCGCTATCACCAGTGAGCATTGTTGAGGCTATCCCCATGTTTTTCAATTCTCGAATTGCATCGATAGCGCCTTCTCGGAGTGAGTCCGATAGAATAATTGTTCCAAGGTGTTCACGATTCTTGGCAACATACACCATAGTACCCACACCACAATTATGTTCCGTGAGTTTATCCAACTCTATATTTTGGTGCATGAGGAGTCTTCGATTTCCAACAAGATATGTAGTGTCTCCGATTTTTCCTTCTGCACCTAAACCAGGAATTGCAGAGAACTTTTCCACCTCGCGCATTTGGAGTTCTTCCTTTGCAACAGCAGCAACCAAAGCCTTTGCAATCGGATGTTCCGACATCTGTTCAAGTGCTGCAGCAGCCGTGAGTACGTCTGATTTTGAATAATTATTGTGAAGGCATATTTCTTTGACCGTTAGTTCTCCTTCTGTAAGAGTGCCTGTTTTATCAAAAGCGACACTCTTCGTCTTACTGACTTGTTCAATATGCGTTGCACCTTTCACTAGTATACCCTCTCTTGCAGAGCCTGCGATTGAAGATACCATACTAACTGGAATAGAAACAACAAATGCGCAAGGGCAGCTAATCACAAGGAGTGTTAAAGCTCGGTATGTTGCTTCAGTTAAAGATGAACCAAGAAATAGGGAAACCAATCCTAGAAGTACTGTAAGAGTTACCATGATTGGGGTGTACTTGCGAGAAAAACGTGATATCAGTTTCTCAGTGGGGGCTTTCTTGTTCTTCGCCTCTTCAACTAATTCCACAATTCTGGACAAAATTGTTTCATTTGACTCAGATGTGACCTCAACCTCGATGTATCCTTCTTGGTTTATTGTTCCAGCATATACTTGATCCCCGATAGTCTTTGGAACTGGAATTGATTCTCCAGTGATGGGTGCTTGGTTCACTGATGTTTCTCCGATTATTACCACTCCATCAAGGCTGATCCTAGAACCCGGACGAATAATCAAGATATCTCCACGTTTGACCTCTGATGTCGGAATGCACGCCTCTCTCCCCTTCACTAGAATTGTTGCTGTGCGCGGCTCTAATTCTATGAGACCCCGTAATTCTTTCCTTACTTGGTCTTCAGCTCTTTCTTCAAGCAGCATAGAAATGAAGAAGAGGAACATGACAGCAGCACCCTCCGCAGGAGCACCAATTATGAAAGCTCCAATAGAGGCTGATGACATAAGAAAATGCATATCCAATCGGAGCTTTAGAAGTCCTTGAACGCCGCGTGGAATAATGAATTGACCTGCTGACAACATTGAGATGAGAAATACACCATATACAATTAGAATATCAAAATTGAGAACCTCAACTATTACGCCCGATATGAGCATAATGGCTGATACGACTGCCATTTGATATTTGAAGCGTTTTGGCATCTCTGGTTCTAATTCTGTGGGAACTGCACAGGTAGTACAAGTCTGATTATCTACCTGCGACATGATCTCTAGCCCTCTTCATTATGTCTGTGATGCAGTCGTCGTCAAGACTATAGAAGACATGTTTTCCAACTCTTTTCTTCTTTACAAAACCTTGCATCTTCAAGGTGCTTAACTGATGACTTACAGCACTTATCTCCATATTCAGTCTGTCTGATATGTTACCTACTGAGAGACTCTCTTGTTTGGTGAGCGTTGACAGAATCTTTACCCTAGATGGATCTGATAGGGTTCTGAAAATTGTAATGACTTCATCTAGTTCGCCTTCTTTGAAATCTATTCCTTGATGAGAGGTTTTTGCTGTACCCATAGTATACACCTTGTTTGAACATTTGTTCAAGTAATCAAATATAAACTTACAGATGATGTCTAACTGTGGATTTACACAAGCAATCTATATGTGTGCAATTCTAGATTGAATCGTAGGATAAGAGCAGATTCAATAACTATTGATAGGTCTAGGCGGCAAACGATTTGCAGGGTCACCACAACAAGAATGGCCATCTAGAAGACGAATACTTTGGAATGGTCATGTTAGCAAATGATGGTATTATCATCTTGCAGGATGATAGAATCATTATGGCTAATCCTGCATTTCTTGAAATGATGGGATATGATTTTGCAAATATTGAAGGCAAGCAAATAACTGATCTATTAGAACCAACAACAGCGGGTGAGTTCTCAGATGTTCATAAGAGGTTGAATTGGGGTCAGAGTGGACAACCTCCTTTCCGAGCCCGTCTTCTAAAGCGTGATGGAAGTATAGTGCATGTTGAAATGAGTACCTCTGACTTTGCACTCTCTCGAAAACCAGCTATAATGGGTATTGTAAGAGATGTTACACGTCAAGTCGAACTTGAATCAGCTATCGATGCATCTGAGACCAGATATCGAACATTATTTGCTTCATCGCCTATAGCATATTTTTCATTGAGCTTAATCGGCAATATCCTGCAAGTAAACCAAGCAGCAACTCGATTAATGGGGTATAAAGAGGAGGAACTCATTCGTAGGAATTTCTCATCATTCCTTCCTAATGGAGTGGGAAAAGAGATAGTTGGACAGATGCTCTCAGAGGTAGCGAATGGTAAGAGTGTTGAAGATTTTGAGCTGCAATTAAAAACAGCGGATGGTCGATCAACTTGGGTCAGTGTGACTGCAAACTTACTTGAATATCCTGATCAATCATCAACCATTGCACTGTTGGCTCTTGATATTGATAGGCGCAAGAACGCTGAAGCGAGAGAACAAATAGAACGAGACCGAGCGAATCTGTATTTAGAAGTGATGACACATGATCTCAATAATGTGAATCAGAGTCTTCTTTTCTCAACTGGACTTCTAGAAACCTCTGGTGATATTCCTGAACAATATCGCCCATTATTGCATGAATCTAGCTGGAATGTTCGGCGAGCTGCAAGAATGATCGCTAATTTGAGAGCTTTATTTCGTTTAGCGAATGATCCTCCAACCAGAACTAAAGTTGATATCTATGATTACTTCGAATCCTCTCTTGAATCAGTTCAAGCAGACTTTCCATGGAAAAGTTTGAAATTGACGACCAATATCGAGAAAGGTGAATTCGAAGTGGCAGGTCATCAATATCTTGAACAAGTGTGTTTTAACATATTACACAACGCTATGACTTTTGATGAGAAGGATATCGTGGTTGTTGAAGTAAATGCTGAAATTGCTAACGAGGTAAAGATGGTTCGTATAGAGTTCGCTGATCATGGGCCAGGAATCACTGATAGTGCAAAAGAATTCATTTTTAGAAGAACGGGAAGTCCTGATGATCAAATTGTTGGAAGAGGTCTTGGTCTTACACTCGTTGACAGGATTGTGAAGAATATTGGTGGTAAGATTCGTGTGGAAGACCGCGTGAAAGGCGACCACTCACAAGGGGCTCGCTTTGTACTTTTGCTTCCACTCTGGGCTGAAACTCCAGAACTGCATTGTGGCCGAAATACTTGCATTACTTTCTACAAATCAAATCATTGCGTGTTTTGTGAGCCTGCAATGGAAATCATGACTGCAGTTCTTGATTCATTGGGAGTGCCACTTAGCATGGTGGAAACCATTAATGTCGATGATCCGGGAGTTGAGATTGCAGAAGAAGAACTTCCTATGCTTCCCTACATCAAGATTTGCGACAAAGAATTAACAGGATTCATCTCCGAGAATGCAATACGTACCTCAGTCATGAATTTGCTCATGACTAATTGTTACCCTCACTAAATCAGAAAAAGAAGAAGTATGAGGGAGAACCTCCCTCAATACCCGTAGTTCTAGAAAGTCATTGTTTTATCATGC
Source organism: Candidatus Thorarchaeota archaeon (assembly GCA_048884945.1). Classification (GTDB taxonomy): domain Archaea; phylum Asgardarchaeota; class Thorarchaeia; order Thorarchaeales; family Thorarchaeaceae; genus SMTZ1-45. The sequence goes on from JBHLQJ010000101.1 coordinate 9,035, forward strand.
GTGAGAACATCATCAACCATTGTGGCAGCGCCAGCAATTTCGATTCTTGGGTCTCGAAGGTCTTCCTGCTTAATGCCTCTGAATTCCACAGAGTTTGAACAGACCTGAATCTTACCACCAGCTTCAAGGAATGCATCAATTAGGTCAGGAAGAGGTGGAAAACCTGGAGCTTTAACCTTTTCAGCTGTTCCTTTCTTCATCAGCATGACAGCATCCATCATCAGAAAGATATCTGCTTTTACATCCTGTGCCTGTGCTGTGGTTCCTGTGACAAACGGACCATAGCAGCGTTCAGCAGCCTCAGGACCCATTTGACCTATTATGTATAAACTAGCCATTTTTTATCATCTCCTTTATAGAACAGCAAGTTCAGCGTAGTACACAACAAGACCGATCAACAAGAACAGCGTAACCAACAAGTTGGTCATGTGAGAGCTGTGAAATGGACCGCCTTGCATGGTCTTCAAGAGAATTGGCAGAACCTGAAGGAATTGCATCAGGGTAGCCAATAGAATTAGTACTAAATCTACGAGTATTAGTATATGAAGCAGATCAAACATTGCTGGAGGTGTTGGAGGGAAAATTAGTCCTACCACCAGAATACCGATGCTCACCAACATACCAAACATCAGCATCATGACCTGGTTCATGAGATAGTATCCCATCCTCCTGGCTAACATGAAGCCTGAAAACATCACGCTCACATTCAACGCAAAAAGGATGAACAAAATCAACTGGAACAGTGCCAT
>JBHLQJ010000102.1:0-9771 GCA_048884945.1 Candidatus Thorarchaeota archaeon
ATCCGTGGCCATCAAGCCACCCTTTACTTCGGGGGCAACCGAGTCGAACTCAAACCGGAGCGACCCTTTGCCGATGAAGTCGATCCAGAGGTCTGGGAAGGCTTGGAACCGTCCGGTGAAAAGGTCTCAGAAATGGAGAAGAACTGGAGATTCCCTCCATCGAGATAGTACCTGGCGATCTTTTGTTATTGAAAGCAGGTGAAAGAGTTCCGGCTGATGCACGAGTCATTTTTGAGAGGAATCTGCATGTTGATGAAAGTCTTCTCACCGGAGAAAGTGCTCCAATAAAGAAAGATGTAATCTGTTTGATAGATAAACCTCATTACTACGAGGAATCCAACAAAGTTTTTGCGGGTTCCTTTGTCACCCAGGGAAGAGCCCGTGTATTTGTTGAAAAGACAGGAGATCAAACAGTTCTTGGAGAGATTAACAAGGAACTCCAAGAGGTAGAGAAGGAACCGACATCAATTGAAATACGAATAAAACGCCTTAGTATATTCTTTCTAGTTCTTGCCTTCTCTTTTCTCATCCTCACATTACTTCTTGGATTTTATCGGCAAATAGAAACCTATGAGTTAATCCTGTTCTCCTTGTCATCACTTGTATCAGCCATTCCTGAGGGACTAATCGCTGTAATTACAATCGTCCTTTCAGTGGGTGTGTACAGACTCTCTCGTAAGAATGTTATAGTAAGAAATCTTAGTGTTGTTGAAACTCTGGGTCTTGTCAATGTGATTTGCTCTGATAAAACAGGTACTCTGACAAGAAATCAGATGATGGTTAGAAGAATCTTCACACCAAATCATTACTACGAAGTAAGTGGTATTGGTTTTGATGTAGATAGTGGGCGTATTTTTCTTGAGGGGTGTGGTCCAGAAGAGTGCCTCCGCTCAGATCATCTACATGAGGATATTGATATGGAGATGAAAGTACCTATCAATCGAGAGAATCTCAGAGCATTTCCGGATCTAGAAATATTGCTATCGTACCTCTCTCTATGCAATGATTCAGACCTCTATACAGAATGCTTAGGAGAGAATGATCCGATTAGAAAATGTACGGGGGAGGATCGGATTTGGAGGGTTCGTGGCTCACCCACTGAAGCAGCCATGATAGTCGCACTCGAAAAGGCAGGGCTTCATAGGTATGTCCTTGATGAATCATGGCCTAGAATTTCAGAAATCTCATTCACAAGTGATAGGAAATTCATGGCGACTCTTCATAAACCGAGTCAGACTGTGCAGGAAGACCATCCTTCGCTGGCGAATCAAGATTCGAATCTTTTGATTGTTAAAGGAGCCCCAGAAAGAGTAGAAGCATTTCTCAATACGCCATCAGGTGCTGAAGGAGTTGTCAGCGACTTTGCATCTCAAGGTTTGAGAGTGTTAGCTTGTGCAATTAAACACCTACCAAAAAGCCATCTTCAGATTACTGAGGAAGACCTAACTGATATGGAATTCATTGGACTCTGTGGAATCAATGACCCGCCACGTGAGGGTGTTAGAGAATACATCAAGAAAGCAGAGAGAGCAGGCATTGATGTGATTATGGTAACTGGAGACAACGAGTTCACTGCAAAATCTATTGGTAAAGAAATTGGTATATTCAGACCCGATAGGGATGATCAAAGTCTTGTGGGAGATGCCATCGATGGGATGAATGATGATGAACTTCAACAAGCACTTGATCAGCGCTCAAACATTCTTGCGAGAACAAGTCCAATTCACAAACTAAGGATTGTCAAAGCGCTTCAAAGTTCAGGAAAAATTGTTGCAATGACTGGAGATGGTGTCAATGATTCACCAGCTCTTCGCCAAGCGAATGTAGGTATTGCTATGGGTATCACCGGAACTGATATTGCAAAAGAAGCATCGGACATTGTTCTTCAGGATGAACGTTTCGAGTCTGTAGTCGATGGTGTTGATGAAGGCCGCCACATTCTTAATACATTTCGAAGAGTTGTGCTCTTTCTAACATCGACAAACTTTGCGGAGAGTTTTGTAATCCTAGCTACGTTATTGCTATTTGTCAATCCTGTGCTCCTTCTGCCTCTGCAAATCCTTTGGGTCAATTTAGTCACTGATGGTATGTTGGACATCGCATTATCACTTGAACCAAAAGAGAAGGGCTTATTGGATCAACCACCCACCTCAATGGCTGAGAGAGTATTATCTCGGCAGACTATCTTGAGGGCTTTGTTCTACGGAACTGCTATGGCAACAATTGTAATGACAATTTATTTTCTATACCTAGGTCAAGGCGCAAAATTAAGGACAATGCTATTTGTGAGCCTAATTGTGACTCAATGGTTTAGTATCCAAAATTGCAGGTCACCAACGAAATCTGCTTTCACACTTGGAATATTCAAAAACAAGGTGATTTGGGTGGTGTATTGTATTGATATTTTTCTTGTCGCAATCTTATTTGTCGTACCACCTTTAACTGCGCTCTTTGAATTGGTTCCACTAGCCCTGTTAGATTGGTTTCTGGTTGTTGGACTAGGAACGCTTGTTTTCATAATAGAGGAGATCAGAAAGAGAGTAGTAATAAGAACGTGGAAGTAATCTTGCCTACTATTTCTTAATTTGACTCCATGGAATCACTTTTTTGCTCAGAGGGTGTAGTATCGCCTCTAGACTGCAGTCGTTGCTTCCTGACATCGGTCCGGCCTACAATCAATCGCACTAATCCATTCGCAAGAAGTGATAAGACTAAAAGAATTAGCATCGTTGGAAAAGTGATGCTTGGGAAAATGAATACAAAAGCAGCCAGATTAAGGGTCAATATCCCAGCAAGCACTTGCAGCATTTGGATCCAGAGTGGTAATTCGCCAAGAACTACACCCAGTACTATTCGTGAGAGTCCAACAAGAAGCATTGCTATGGCTGGATAGATGATCAGAAGATTAGGTGGCAATGAAATAAACAAGAAGTCAATGACTGCAACAGCTATGGCAGCAACACCAGTGAGGAACATGAATATCCGAACATATGTATGGCTGTGCATAATATAAATAGCCCAGACAATCCATGCGATACCCATAGCCACTAAACCAAGTGACAAAATCTCAAGGGCGTAAGCAAAACTAAAGGCAAGTTCGAGGACTGCAACTAAAGCTACCACTATGACTGCAAGACCAATTACATCATCTAATAGATGAATCCAAGATGGGTCGCGCTCCTCACTCATGTGTTCAAGGATAAAATATAGAAAATTATCTCTTTCGGTCTATCCATATGAAAAATATAGTCTATAGCTGGATTTTCTTGTAAGCATCAGGAATCCTAATGCCTGTTTTACCAGAGAAGACATCTCTCAGAAGCTCAACATGCTCATCCAAATCTTTGAGCAGCTTGTCTCTGGCATGCATTTCAATGTTGGGTTCTATACCCCAAATAGTCAGGTAGTTACTAACAACCCCTATTTCGATAGCGCCTTCTTCAAAATCACGGAAGATTGTGAGTTTAACGAGAAACTCTGACTCATACATGTTCAGAATGTCACGAACGCTTAACATTATCAGATCGAGGAACCCAATAAGGTCTTCAAGATCAGGAGAATCCTGAAGATTCCCACGCATCGTTTCTGTTAGAGTCTGGATCTTTGTAGAAGTATGACGAAGATTCTCAAACATGTGCATTAACTTGGTGAACTCTCTTATTGACGTTTCAAGAGCAGGGACAAGCTTGTCATAGAGAGTGACCAGGAGAATCCCTTTAGCATTTTCACGGATGTCAGAAAAAGATTCGAGCTTACCTAGTGGTCCATCCAAATGCTCGATCTGCATGATAGTGTTAGTGACTGCTTGAATGGCTTTTACAGACTTCCGTTGAATGTTCGCCCACTTCTCCACAAAAGTATCGAGCCCCTCGCGGAGGTCGTCAAGCGTATCTAAGTAATGCGCCATTATATTCCAACTGTTTCTTCTTTTTTTGGCATAAAAACAATTCTGCGGGGGCACAAATTGGATAGAATGAACGATAACGAACATTTCTTATTATCGTGAAAATACCACAGTATTATTTGATTGAAACAAATATCATAGAATCCGTAGTGAGGTGAAGGTCGAAAGAATTGAATTTGAGAATTATCGTTATGATAGCTCTGACATTGACTATTTGCATAGGAAATATAGAAGGACTAACCTATCACGGATTCTACTGGGGTATTGAGATTGATGATAGGTTTTATTATCACATGGCACTGTATTATCCAAATTCTAGTAACAACCTAGACCTTGATTATTATGTGATTGTAGATGAATTGCCTAACATTGATGAGAATATCACGAACATACCTAGTATCTGGGAGTCAGCAGCATATGAGGAGAATAATTTCTGTTCATTCTACTTGATGAACGATACAAGCATAAGATCTCAGACAGTCTCAGACGATCTCAGACTTAATCTACATTGGTCCGCTTATCCAGTCGGTAATTGGAGCTTAATCAATGATTTATTCCTCATGCCCACAAATAGTAGCTTGTTTGAGGTCCAGACTTTTGACACTGCAGCAGAGTGGGGGTATACTCTCACCAGTATTGGAGAATTATTCGGAAGGAATGTAACAAGTACTCTGACGTATTCGAAAGAGAATGGTGCAATGAACCTTTACGAGTTGAATGAGTTGAGGTATGAATCATTCTACTCAGTTCGGATTACACTTGTTGGTGACCCTATTCCATTGCTTGTAGTATTTGGAGGGGTATATATTGGACTATTGGTTGTTGCGTTAGTGGTCTTGATAAGAGAAGCTAGATAAGTTTGAGAAGATCCGAACGTGTGATGATACCTTGAATTCTACCTTGGTTCTGGACAAGTACAGCTTGGTAGTTTTCAAAGAGTGGAATGATGACATCAATCGAGGTGTTCCCATCAACCATAAGTACACTACTAGGGCTCATGATGGCTTGTACAGAAATCTCATGGAGATTATGTTGGAGGTTTTGAATGATATCCCACTCAGTAATGATCCCCACCATCTGAGTTCCTCTCATAACTGGAAGTTGTGAATAGTTATTTTTCTGCATCAAGGATACAGCTGTCGAAACAACATCACGTGCATCAATCGTTATTGGATTCGTTGACATGATTTCAGAACAAACCCTTCCTTTGTCAGAAGTTAGGACTTCAACAATCCGTTTGACAAGAGTCAGTTTTGGATCAAGGGACCCATTTTCAAGTCTAGCAATATATGACTGCGAAACCCCAACCTTTGAAGCAACCTCCGCCTGAGTCATCCCCCTTCTTTGTCTCAGTTTCTGTATATCCTTTGCAGTGAGAATCATAATGGTAATATTCCACTTAGTAATATTAATTTATTTCTTCTATTACTAGAAGGTATATTTTCCTTACTTATCAGAAGCTATAAATGGGGATTCATCAGCGCCCGGTGGAAAAGACGAGTTGATTATTATGAATTTGAAAGTCACACGTGGAGCTGGACCTTCTGTTGACAAGCTTCCAGTGGAGATTGTTGAAAGGAAGGGGAAAGGCCATCCCGACACCCTCTGTGATAAAGCAGCAGAGGAGCTTTCGGTTCGCCTTAGCGAATATTACATGGAGGTCTTTGGTCAAGTCCAACATCACAATGTTGACAAGGTCTTACTTGTTGGTGGACAGTCCAATGCTAAATTTGGAGGCGGGGATGTTATTGAACCAATATATATTCTAATGAGCGGCCGTGCTGTTGACGTCGTCGACAAAGATTACGAACGACAAGTGCCGGTTGGCAAGTTTGCGGTACAACACACAAGAGAGTGGTTGAGTAAAGATCTTCCACACCTTGATGTGAACTCTGATGTTATTATTGATTACAAGATTAGAGCTGGAAGTACAGATCTTGTTGGCAACTTCGATCTTGATAGTGGCGTGCCACGCGCCAATGACACTAGTTTTGGTGTTGGGTATGCACCTTTCTCCCCTACGGAATTGATAACACTTGAATCTGAACAGCTATTGAACAGTGAGAAGATAAAGAAACAGTGGCCTCAAATTGGAGAAGACATCAAGATTATGGGAACTCGAATAGATGACAAGATCCACATGCAGGTTGCTGCAGCCATTATATCGAGCGAAACCAAAGACGCTGATGAATATGCGAATGTCATGGATGGAATCACAGATCTTGTGAAAGACCTCGCAGTTAAAATCACTGATTTGGAAACAGAAGTCAGTGTGAACACAGCAGACAGTCCTGAAGATGGACTCTTCTACTTGACTGTCACTGGAACCTCTGCCGAACATGGAGACGATGGTCAAGTTGGTAGAGGAAACCGTGCAAATGGTCTAATTACTCCATATCGACCAATGACGCTTGAAGCAGCAGCTGGCAAGAATCCAGTTTCACATGTAGGAAAGACATACAATGTTGCTGCGAGAGAGATTACGCAGCGAGTCTACCATGAACACCCAGACTTATCACAAGTCTACTGTTATCTTGTTAGTCAGATTGGAGCACCCATCACTGAACCGAAGGCAATCAATGTTGAACTCTTCGGAGATTGTGACATTGATGCTGTAAAAGATTCAACAGAGTCAATCACAGAGGAAGTCATTGGTAAGCTTCCTAGAGTTTGGGAAGGCTTTGTCAAGAGACAATACCAGCTATGGTAGATAACACGTTTCAATAAAATCCAGTAGGGCAGGAAATGCTGCCCTACGATACTATTTCTTTTGATTATTTTCAAGTCCAAGAGATTTCATGAAAGCGTCAATAGTCATCTCACGACCTAGAAAGCTCTTCACCATCTCATCAGGATCAAGACTTCCACCAGGAGCTAGAATCTTTTGGCGATATTCAGTTCCAGTCTTTGAGTCCATGTAACCATTCTCTTCAAACTTGGTGAAGATGTCTTCTGCATAGACTTGAGACCATGTGTAGCTATAATATCCAGCTGTATAATTGATATTCATGAGATGTCCAAAACCTGCTTCAAATCTGGTATCTTCAGGTAAGTCATAGCCAGTAATCTCAGTGAACATTTTCTTGAATGTAGCATTTGGATCATCAACTTGCTCAGAGTGATAAACCAAGTCTATCAATGAATAGGCGACTTGCCGAAGCTGAAGTGTTCCGATATTCAGGAGTTTGGCACTAATCATTCGCTTAAGCAAGTCAGAAGGTAGTTTCTTTTTGGGATCTTTGTAGTGACCAGAAAGTTGTTGGAGAACCTCTTCTTTCCATGCCCAGTTCTGAAACATCATGGATGGCGTTTCTATAAAATCAGGTAACAGTCCAGATAGACCAAACCTTGCATAGCTCGCCTGATTACTAATCACATGCATGAGATGTCCAAATTCGTGGAAGAAAGTTTCAACCTCCTGATGATTAAGCAACGAGGGTTTGTCTTTTGTTGGCTTTTCATAATTGGACACCATTGCACATAAAGGAAGGAGCGCCTTTCCATCCTTGACACGACGACCCATGAGATCCATTACGGCATAGTGCTTGAACTTTCCCTCTCGAGGATAGAGATCGAGGTAAAAAACGCCTAGAGTTTTTCCATTTATCTTATCAATCACTTCATATTGCTTGACATCTTCGTGCCAGATATTTGGAGTTGCCGCTTCCCTGAACTCAAGATTAAGAACGGTCTGGTAGATGTCAAGAACGCCTTTAATGACTGAAGACATCGGGAAATACTCCTTGATCTGATTCTGGTCCACGGCGTACTTGTCCCGCATTATCTTCTCATGATAGTAGAATAGGTCCCAGACTTCAATTCGCACATCATCAAATGGTAGGTTTTCTTCTTCTGCTTTAAGTTCACGAAGAATAAGGGTTTCGTTATCACTGAGCGGTGTTAGCTTTTCCCTAAGTTCATTCATGAAGTCAAATACTCTCTTTGGAGTCTTAGCCATCTTCAGACTTATCACATACTCAGCGAAATTGGAGAAACCTAGTAGTTTTGCCTGTCGGTCTCTCAGCGCAAGAGCGTCAGAGAGACGTTCTGTGTTTTCCTTCCCACCGATTCGATAAAATTCCTTACTAATCTTCTTTCGAGTTTCGGGGTTCTTAGCATAGGTTCTGATTGGAATGAAGACTGGATAGTCAAGTGGGCAAAGATACTTGTCACCATCTTTTTCAAGATGTTCATAGACTGGTGGAGGAACTCCTTCAAGCTCTTCTTTTGTAAAAGGAACTGTTGTGATAGTTTCATTGATGGTACGCTCAAATTCCGTTTCAAGAACGGTTATGTTGTTGGCAATTTCGAGGAATTCCTTCCTTTTCTGATCATCTAGAGCGGCACCACGATGCCTAAATTCCTTGAGAGTCTTATCTAAGAGAGTTCTCTCCTCAGGCTCAAGAGAATCAATCTCGGGCTCGAGTTTTACGAGGACATCATAAAGATCCTTTCTCCCCCATATTTCATTCGCAAATTTACGAACGTCTTTCTCTATCTCCTCTGCAACATCACGTTGAGCTTTGTCAGGTGAAACATTTTTGATAAAGATGAAGTAGATTAGATGGTCTCCAAATGAACCCAAGACCTCTTCAAAATCCAAGAGAGTCTGTAAACGCACCTTGTTCGAGGGGGTCATCGCAATCTCATCGAGTTTTTGTTTTGCTTTGGCCAATTCTTCATCCGTAACCGACCGCATTTTAGTAGGATCAATCTTCCAGTCTGCCTTACGGATTACTCCCTGCATTGTCATAATCCTCGAGCATACTCTATTCATATTTAAGGAAAGAGATGTCGGCGATTACAAACAGTAAAATCTAAGAGTGGACATAGCTGTAACATGTTTTAAAAGGACTCAAGTATAGTCCCTTTCAGGTCAACCCCATGAGTCATGCCTAGGGGTTGTGAACATTCAGGAGAATCATTAGCATGGGTAAAATAACTGACCCAATTGCCAAACGAATCAGAAAGAAGGCTGCCAAGGATATCAAGGGTGGCTTCTTCGGCAAGATCACTCACTATGTCCCCGGCTGGCACGGGTATCAAGAGAAAGAAGAACGTCGTTCCGCTGACAAGGTGCTTCGAGAATTTATGGCCGACCAGCTTCGGCTTGTCAAGCAAGACCTTGAGAAGTTGCAGATGATGGCTGTAGACTACAATCTAACCAAAACGTGGGAGACATTCGACAGAATGCTTGCACTCACTGACAAGATTGAGTCAGCTATCAGGTATGCCGACTACGGATACGCAGCTTGGGGTTCTAAGGAGAAGATCAATGAGAGAGAACTCGACCAAGCGTACGAGTTTGATGCAACACTTATTGACGATATCGGTGAAATCAACGACGTCGTGGAAGATTTCCAAGACCAAATGAACCAGGGCAAGTTTGACGAGGCCTGGAACTACACCTATCGTATGTGGACTATCATGCAGCGCTTCGAGGAGAAATGGAATCAACGAGAAGGCTACATGAAAGGGTATCAAGAGTAGACTACTATTATATTCCGGGGCATTTGCTCCGGAATTTTACTTCTTTTTCAAAGTCTTAGAATCTTGACTTTTGCACTTAGATACACAACCTTTCGGCTCGATGATAATTGACCATTCTATCGATAGCAAACCTATAGAATATAAATCGGGTTCATTCTCAAATTATGTCATATCGTAAAATCTAACTCAAGAAAGAGACAGATGGAATTGGAGAAACAATGATTATGCAAGGTCCATACCTCGTGATAACCATTGGTCTGGAATTCTTTTTACTAGTCGGTTATTTGTTCTACTTACTCTTCAGATTTTATTCGAAAGGCGAAGATAGAAAAAACGATAGTCATATCTTTATTCTCTTTTCTGTTACGGAAAAACAG
>JBHLQJ010000103.1:0-9720 GCA_048884945.1 Candidatus Thorarchaeota archaeon
CACGGTTTCGATCAACGTCAATTTTAAAGACCTTTAGACCTCTCTCTTTGAATTTCTCTTGCACTTCTTCGAGAATTGGACTAAGTGTACGACAAGGTCCGCACCAAGTCGCCCACGCATCAATAAACACTACCTTATGACCTTCGATAATCCTTGGCAAATCGTCGGAATTTATGTCTTCAACCATTATGTCTACGCTCCCGTCTCCAGCACGAGTCGGTTGTGCACGTTGGTCGCACAATCGGTTATAAGCCTTGCGTTATCACCTAATACTTCTTTAATGCCTGTCAGTGCCAAAGTTTGATAAGCGCCAGTCAATCGAATTGATTTCTAGAAACCTCGGTGATTGTTGTGCCTGTTCTACACTGCTCAAAATGTGGCTCTCGTCTTGATTTCCAGAGAGTCGGAGATATTTGGACTGTGACCTGTTCCACTTGTAGTGTAGAGGTTTCAATAGGTGGAAAAAAGACTGACCTTTTTGATGCATATGAAGCATATACAACTCAAGTTCAAGCAGGCACTGCACCAACTATCGCCGATCTGCGAAAGGAGAAGTATCTTGGATCTGGCGCTGATACACCAAGAAGACGACGCCGATCCTTAGAACCCGGATCTCGAGTCCAGTCCAAAGAAATAATCACAAAACTAGTGAATGAGGGTGGCTCAAACATTGACGATCTTTCAGAACCGATTAGGCGGCTTCTGATCAACGGAAAGGACTATCTTGTCAAATATCAACTAATGCGTGCTTCTGACGCCGAATATGGCATTGATACTGACAAACTCAACATACCAACCAGACTAAAGGAGCATCTTCAAAATCGAGGAATCCATACGTTTTACAAATTCCAAGAAGACTCTTTCAATGCTATTGAAAATGGTGAGAATCTTGTAATTGCAGCTCCAACAGGTCAAGGCAAGACTGAGGCATTTATACTCCCAATAATTAGAAGGCTGCTACTCACAGTCCGTGAATCGTTTGAAAATCCAGGAGTCCGTGCATTACTGGTCTATCCTACAAAGGCCTTGGCTCGAGACCAGTATGACAAGATTAGGCGTATGTGCGCCACCTCGAATCTCACAGTGTCAATTTTTGATGGCGATGTGGCTCAAAATACTCGAGAACGAATATACAACTCCCCTCCTGACATAATGCTGACAAATCCTGATGTTCTTCATTATCACCTCGGCTGGTCTGAATCTCGACTTGTACCGATACTACGAACAGTGCAGTTTGTAGTTCTTGATGAAATTCATCTCTACACAGGATCCATGGGAACGAATGTCTACTACATTCTCAAGCGTCTAGAGCTCGAGTCTGGACGTTTCCAGAAGATTGGTGCATCTGCTACTGTATCAAATCCCAAAGAATTTGCAGAAGTCCTCTTTGATTCTGATGTTCGACTTATAGAGTCTAAGACGGCTAAACGAGGTCCAGTTCACTTTATGATGTACTATCCAGGAATGAGGAGCAAATACAGTATGATTGTTGACCTTGTTAGCCAGCTAAGACAAGGTGATTTCAAAACACTTGTTTTTGGCAACACTCATTCCGAAGCTGAAGTCTTGAACATGCTCATTTCAGATACTGGTGTCAAATCAATGGTCCATAGGGCTGGATTGCCAAAGAAGTATAGGAGCGAAGTTGAAGATCAATTCAGATCTGGAAACCTTCCAGTTATTGTTTCCACACCAACTCTTGAGCTTGGTATCGACATAGGCGATTTAGACAGTGTTGTTAGTATGATTGTGTCAATAACACGACTAACTCAACGAGTAGGGCGTGCAGGACGGAAAGGACAGGAGAGTGTAGCTATACTCGCTCTTCGAGAAAATGATCCAATATCATCCTTCTATAGGCATGAGCCAGACAAATACTTCTCAGACATAGACGCTGCATATATGGAACCAGAAAATGAAGTCGTTGGTTATTACCAGCTTATAGCTGCAGCCATGAGCGGGAAGCTGAATGAGTTTAATTTCAAGCGACATAGAGCTATTCTTGAAAAACTTGAGAATGAGGACTTGATACGCATCCAAGAGGATGGCAAGGTTCGAGTTGTTAACTTTGATCAAGCAAGAAAGGAATGGCGTGCCTACAGTATCAGAGGCATTGGAGATACGGTTCAGATTAAGAGTGGGCATAAGGGACTTGGTGAAAGGTCAATGCCGATGGCTGCGCAAGAACTTCATCCAGGTGCCATATATCTCCATGGCGGAAAGAACTACCTGTCAGTGGATTTCAAGTATACTCCCGGGTTGGGACGTGCATCCGTTGTTCCACATGTCAATAGAAGTGAACACACAAAGCCGCTCTATTCTACTATGCCCCGAATTATAGACATAATTGAAAGAAGCAAGATTCTTGGTTTAAATGCCGTATATTGTACACTTGAAATGACTCAGACTGTAGATGGGTATGTGAAAAAGGAAACACGATCTGGTCGAGTCATAAGCAAGTCGAGTCTTGCAACACCACTAATCTACAAGTATCGCACTCGTGGATTTGCCTTTGCTGCACCTGAACCGGTTCAAGCAGTGAATGACCACACATCGGGGAAGTTAAGCAATCTTAAGGGTCCTCGAATGGGTCCGGCTGAGCTTTATGGTGGAGCATTTCATGCACTTGAGCATGTATTGATTGAGTCTAGCGATATGCTCACCGGAGGAGGTACTCGCGAGATTGGTGGCGTTTCCATGGGTGATTCAGGAATCATATTCGTTTATGATGGCAGTCCTGGAGGAAATGGTGCCTCCAAACTACTCTTCACAAAACTTGACGAGGCTTTCAATAGATCGAAAACTATCCTTGAGAAGTGTGATTGTAAAACAATAGACGGATGTCCTCTATGTACATATTCATATCACTGCGGTAATAACAACAGCCCCCTGTTCAAGCAAGGTGCTCTCGAAAGTATCAAACGAATCCTCGATAAAGTTGAAACAACTGTTGATACTGAAGGATACATAGGGTATCAACCTCTGGTCTAATGAGGTGTTTAATGATGGCTGAGTTTCGTGTAGGTCGCGGACATGATGGTCCTGCTCGTATTGGTGAGTATATCCTAGGCTCAACAACTTATGCTACTCCTCTCCTGACTTCCTCTTTCATTACAGCTGACTCAATCATTGCCTATAGGACACATGGCCGAAACAAGATACTCTCAGAGAAACCCATGTTAGTATCAATTCCCTTCACCGATCAGATCATCAATCCTACAGTATCAGACATTCCTGACACTGATGCCATCATTCTTCCATCATTGATATCTCTCGCTGCAGTCAGTCAAGAAGCAGCTGAATTGGTTCTTGATTATCAGGAGGAAGTTCTAGCAAGAATATCCTCAAACATTGATTCGTCAAGGGTTATAATTCGCGTTCCATCTGAAGCTAATCCTAATTCTATAACAAAACTGGCTAAACTTGGTGCTCATGGTGCAGCATTCACTTTCAATGGCCAATTGGGCGCTCATGACTTCGGGGCTATACATCTTCGAAGTCGTTTACCACTCCACATGGTTGCTCTAGCTCTAGGTCGAATTGAACCTGGTCTCATTCCCCTTCTCTATTACACAGGTTTTGACGTCATTGATATTGACTATGCAGAAGATGCAGCTGCAAAGTCTTTGAGGTTATGGAAAAATGGTGTTGAGGAGATTGAGCTTGGAAAAGAGCGCAGGTATTGTTCGTGTCCAGCTTGCGAAAAGCTTGACAATGCTAAACAAGAAGAATTGCTGAGCATACTTCTTGAGCACAATCTTTCCATATACAAATCTACTATCTCTGAAGCCAAGGACGCCATGAGGCACGGTCGGTTGAGATGGTTGGTAGAGAGTTCTACTCACAACAGTCCAGCTCAAGCATCTCTTGTCCGATTGATCAACAGAGAGCTCTATCCTTACATTGAAGAGTTCTCTCCTACAACAGGACCAGATGCATTACCTGTAATCGGCTCCGAATCCTATAATGCGCCAGTCGTTCGCAGGTTCAGAGATTATGTGGCGAGTAGATACTCCGCTCCAGGGAATAAACCTATCATCCTATTATTGCCATGCTCGGCAAAGAAACCATACTCCGATTCCAAGTCCCACAAGAAATTCTCAGCTGTAATTGAATCTGCCATGCTTGGAATGGAGTCGAGAATCGCTCAGGTTATACTAACATCGCCACTCGGTTTGGTTCCTCGGGAACTTGAACGTATATATCCCGCCGGGCAATATGATATTCCTGTCACAGGCGATTGGGACACTGAAGAAATCAAGATTGGATCCACTGCACTTGTGACTCATCTCAAGAAATTCAGTAGTTCATCAGTTGTCATTGCCCATTTGTCTGGAGGCTATCTAGATATAGTTCGCACTGCTGAACCGGATATTGAGCAGAGCTTGATTTATACAACTCCTGAGGATCGCGCAACGAGTGGGGCGTCATTAAGGTCATTAAGAGAAACACTCACTGAGATGAAAGACATACTTTCCATCTCTAGCGGTTCTCACACTGAACTACGGGAAATCGTATCAGCAACTGCAGACTATCAATTTGGGAAGGGGGCAAGTGAAGTATTAGTCCCAGAACATGCTCATCTTAGAGGAAAACCCTACAAACTAATCATATGCAGTGTTGATGGAAATCAAGTCTGTTCCTATGTAGCTGACAATGGAACTCTATCTCTTACACTCGCGGGAGGTAAGCTTCTCGCACCTCTCAATAGGTACTGGGTACGTCTTGATGTACCGAAGATTAAGGGGGGCTCCATCTTCGCGGTTGGTGTTCAGGAGGCTGATTTTACTATTCGTCCTGGCGACGAGGTCATCGTCATCAATGAATCACATGAGGTTATTGCGGTGGGACGTAGCGAGATGTCTGGTCGTGAGATGTGTGAGCTGACACGAGGAAGAGCTGTTACGGTTCGCCATAAGAAGGAGTGATGGATTATATGGAAACTCTTAGAAAAATCAACGAGGTTGTTCAGCAGGCTAATATTCAGGCTCGAGGAACTTCACTTAGCCAAAGAAAGAAACGTGACCTCAAACGTCCATCAGCAAAATGGACTGCGCCTGCAAGAGTTGGTCGCGAACAGGGAACCGCACTCGCAGTAGTCTTGTCAACAATTGGGTGTGCACATGCCCTGAGTGACGCTGGAGGTTGTACAATGTGTAGCTACCTCCTCGATGGTGTTCAGGAGCAACCAACATCTGAACAGATAGTGGCTCAATTCAAGTTCGCTATGATGGAACTAGATATGAAAAATGCTCCGCTGTCTGTTAAGATATACACAAGTGGTAGTTTCTTAGATAGCAATGAGATTTCTCTAGAGGCGAGGTCGAAGATTCTGGGAATTATTGCCAAGGATGACAGAATACGTGAAGTCGTTCTAGAATCACGCCCAGAATACATCAATGACTCAACTCTTTCTGGGATACGATCTACTCTTGGAGATCGTGTTGTAGAAATTGGGATGGGTCTTGAAAGTGCTAGTGATGTAATCCGGACAGTCTGTATAAACAAGAATTTTGATCTAAAGATGTTTAGCAATGCCCTAAAGACTGCCAAGAAATTCAATATTGGCATTCGTGCTTATGTTCTGCTTAAACCTCCATTTCTAACGGAACGTGATGCAATCTTAGATGCGATCTCTACCATCAAGGAGGCAAGGGCTCTAGGAGTCACAACTGTTTCCCTAAATCCCGTCAATGTACAGAAGGATACCCTTGTTGAAAAACTCTGGATGAGGGGCAACTATAGACCACCTTGGTTGTGGAGTGTTTTAGAAGTACTTCGCGAGGCTAACCTAACATCCGATAGGTGGATGAAGGTTGTTTGTGACCCTGTTGCCGCTGGTAAGAACCGAGGGACTCACAATTGTGGTAAATGCGACGACAATATTGTTGAAGCAATTCGTCAATTTTCCCTTAGTCAGAATCCAAATGTTCTTCAAAATCTTTCATGTGACTGTATTAATCAGTGGAAACATACCCTGAAACATGAGGATTTTTCCTTAATCATTCATAGATGAATGAGTCTTATGAAAAAGGTCATAAAGAAAATCAAATGGCGCTCCTATGTTTTTGAATAGTCTGGAGTGATTGATAATGACTCGATATGTGACTCGCGTGTCTGTCTGGTTCTTCAGTGAAGGTGCTTCCCCATCTCAGGTTATGAGGAAACTTCTTGATATGGGTTTCAAGCCTGTTAGGGGTGCCTATGACTTCGTATATGAACACAGTAATGAGAACATGTCTGAAGCTGATCTTGGGAATGCGATTATTGAAATCTCAAATGCATTACACAAAACGCTCTCAGGATTCAAGGTTTTCTATAATCTTGACACAAATCTTTCAAATGGAGAAGATGATTATGCTCCACTCGAAGATATCGATGAAGAGTTAGAGAAAACCCGTAAAGAGCTCGAAGAGATTGAGAGTGAAAACAAAAACATAACGCTCTAGATTGGGTAAGGAAGATTCCTTACCCAATCATTACAAGTTCTAGAAACTAGATTGAAGAAACTTCTGGCTCACGGCGTTCGTACTCGCCTTCGCCTTGTACTGTCACGTTGATTTTCTTCTTATCACCGGGGTTCATCCGTGTCCATGTCCAAGTCATCTTAGAGCCGTCACTAACAGCTGTGACTTCTGGTGCCTCATCTTCAGGGTCTGTGGACACATACTCGAATCCTGCTGGAATCCAATCTGATACTTGTATATTCTCAGCAGTTACTTCACCATTGTTAGAAACAACTAGTACGACAACATATTCCCCTGCACCAGCTCCCTTGTTGATTGCTTTCTTTGTTGAGATTGCACGTTTCTTGTAGATTACTCCAAGCTTATGTCCATCAACAGGGCTCTCTACTACTGCAGGAATTCCTGCGGGCTCGGTGTTTCCAGTGATGGTCACAGGTGATGGGTATTCTTTCTCCGGTCTACTACGCCAAGCCATTACTGCATAATTGATCTTGAGACTTTCACCCGGTTCCAATTCGCCAACAGAGTTCTTGAGATTCTCAACTCTGAATGACATTTTATGAGGTTTCTCTGGATTTTGATCTTCTGGATCTATCATAAACTCATAGGGGCCAGTAAACACCTCTCCCTTAATCCAAACAGTGACATGTTCGCTAGTTGGAGGCATGACGTCGTCAGGTAAATTGTCCTCAATTGTAATCTCATTTAGTTTAGCAGAACCATTGTTAGTCACTTCTATTGTGACTTCTACTGGGGTCTTGTCAAAGCTACTGACCGATGGTGGGTCGAAGGTCTTTGTATAGTCAATGCTATATACAGGGATCATTTGAGTCGCTTTCTCTATAGTTCCAAGAACTCGCTTTGTTACTCTTCCTACGGGTGTGTAGAATATGTCTTGTGTGCATTTGGGAGTTGATTTGCTTCCGACTTCAAAGGTTGAAGTCCACCCCTGATTAGGTTCTAATTCGACACCAGGACTTTCCTCGATCATTTTCTTTTTCTCACTCCCGTCCTCAGGAGTGAGAAAGACTTCCGCCTTGTCCAATCTAACAACAAGGTCACTTTCATTTGAACATTCAAGTGTACATTGCCAAGTATTTGGTTCAGTTTCAGCAGTTTCGATTCCCGTCAAGAACTCAGTAAGTGCAGACAAATCTGGATCAAGTTTGGACCTCTGTTGCTGCTCACCTCTATAAGTGATTACAACACCTCCTGCCTTCTTAGGTTCGGTGTCTTCGATAGATCCAGTTGCTTCAATGACAAGTGACGAGGACTCATGAGGATAGATTACAAAGTCCTTCCAGACGACTTGTTTGGTTCCTTCATCATATTCCGCAGTACCTGATTTGGCCGAAACGATCTCTATATTCGAGAGTTCAGGAGGAATGGTTTTGTTGAGAATTATGTTGTCAAGTTCACCATCCGTCTGATTGGTGACTGTAAGTGTGATTTTGACTGGATTCTCTTTTCCTCTTACATATGCCCAGTGGGGTTGATCTGTTTCTATTGTGCCACATGTGTCAAAAGTTTCTTTAAAGGTCAAAATTGGTGCATCAACTGTAACACCGTAGTTGGCCTCCCATTTTCCACCGGAATCTATCTCACCTGCAACAAGCGTTTCTTCGCTAATATCTGTAGAACCGCGGGTTGATCCAAGGTGGACTTTCACATTCCAGATACGACTTCTCTCTGACATATTGTTAACACTTAGAACGCCCGAAGTATCGATATTATTCAACTCAGATTTTTCTCCAAGCCGAACCTTTTCCGATTCTTCGAGGTCAATTACGACCCTATTTTTTTCACTCATTCAATGCACACCCATTGTTTGTAATTTCTATTTGGGAATCTTCTAGCTGTGTACCGGACCTCACAGGAGAATATCAGTTTAGCTCGTATCTGAACTCATTTCCTGCTGCCCAGAAAACCTCTAGGACTTGGTATGGTTCCATTACCACGGGAGTAGTTCCTTTGCCAAATTGTTGAATATACTTGGCGAACTTCATCGGGTCCTCTTCTGAAGTCCATCTCATAGGAATACCAATTCTTGGTTTTGCATCGATACACAAACTGACTGCATCTTTGACTTGGAAGACACCGTCACCCCCAATTGGTACAATGAGGACATCCATATCGAATTGCTCGAATGGACCGCGGATCACTGCATCACCAAGATATCCTACTTTCATGTCCCCAATCTCAATGTATAATCCAAGATTGTCAATCCGTCCACCTTCTGCCTCATCAATTTTTGAAAGCGCATAAGGTGTGATTTTCAAATTAGGAATCTCATATGGGACCTCTGGTTTCAGAACATGAACCAGCCACGGTTTAACTCCTCTCTCAGAGGCTTTGTCAGCTGCTTTTTGGTTGCCTAGGAACCATGCTTTTGAATTGACTGCGATGGTTGCTGAGTTTCCAACCGCGTCATCAGAATGATTCGTTGCAATGACTATTCTCGTACTGAAGTCATCTGGAACGACAGGCTCCCCATTCCAAATTCCGGGGTTCAGGATAACAGTCGTATCGCTATATTTGAGGGCGAATGAAGTTCTTCCGAAGTACATTATTTTAAGCAACGAATCACATCCCGTCAATTTCCACTGGCTCGGTCACGCCAGAATGACTGCTGCACTACTTCCGTTGAAACTGTTATTAATAAGCTAATTTCTAACCTATGCGAATCTCTCTGTGAATCGGCGAATCAAAGTGTATCTTCACCGTTATTCGCTAACACTCTGGTTTGTAGAGTGCTAACTTTTTATGACACTGACAAGACTTGGATTCAGAGGTCTAGCAAATCCTGCGGAATTGTAGATGGCGAGTTGGATTCTATGTTAGATAAGATTCTCACTGAAAAATTCAGAAGAACATTGAAGATGGTCTTCACAGACATTCAAAATCAACAGGACCGACGTGATGAACAAGAATTCGCAAAAGACGAAACGCGCATTAAAGAGCGACTGCTTGATACTTTCACACCTTACCGATCAGATGTAACTCTTGATAACGACTTTCCCATCGCAGCAATAGATGGTTCTGGCACTGATAGCTTGATGAACCTCGATGATATTCGCATTCATCTCATTAGTACATCCACTATCATTGTAGATACAAACACACGGTCTGAGAACTTGTTTTCACCACTCGATCGAAGCATTTTGGATGATGAAGTTGGTGAACAACCACATATCGAGATTCACTGGCATTCAGGTGTACGGAATGATGCTCGTGATAAGCTAGCAGAAACTCT
>JBHLQJ010000104.1:0-9596 GCA_048884945.1 Candidatus Thorarchaeota archaeon
GCAAAGCAGAGGACTATATGGATAGTCTTCTACGAGTCATTGCAGAGAAAATAGATGAGTCTGAAATTCAGTTCGCAGATGGTTCTGTCAATGATGAACAGATTAGTATAATCGAACGGATTCTTAATCCATACGTCAGAGACCACGTTGAAACATCATTTCCTGATGCTCTTTCAGATGTCTGGGACCCGATCTATGAGGCCATGAGAAATGAGGAGCGGTCTGCAAAGGTACTACAGGAAGTCGATGCCCTGCTGGCTAAGCCTGAGCCTGAGGAGAGATGGAACAAATTAAGGGAAGTTTCTAAGGGTTCATTAGCTGATGCATTGGCATATGCGATGCGAGGAGAATTTGATAAGGCATGTGCAGTTGCCATAGATAATGAAGGGGTAGTGGCAGGAGTATTCAGTATCAAGATGGGGGCTTTAGCACATTCCATGACAAAAGCAATTCCTCCGACATTAGCTGAGTTGAGGGCAATTGCTTCAAAGCTGCCTAAAGGTCATCCTTTCACTGATTTTGCCAAAGTTCTTGTCGGGTCTGTCGCTGGTGAAATAATTCCTGCAGATTATGTACGGGTCTTTAGAGAGTCGATGAGCCACTTTGAGTTCATTGATGATGATGAACATCGTATGCTTGGTTTTCTCTTTCTGGACCCCAGGGTGGTGGACTACCCTGACTTTTCTAGTGGCTTATTTAAATTCTATAAGGGAAAATCAGAGGTCTACTGCTCATTCATTGAGGCAATTCAAGATCGAAATCATATCTTCAACAAGCTATATTCCATAACAAGTTACGATGGATTCAAGGATGAACTTGACTTATATAAGACACAGATGTCTAGTATTCTTGGGAGTATCAGGTGGGTAACAAATGACGAATTAATGTGGGAATTGCAGAAAGAGGGCAAAGGAGTTGAGATTGGAATCACTGCATCATTGAAGTTACAAAACTATATTGCAGTGTTGACTGCGTTGACTGAATCACCAGTTTTATCGATTGGAGAACGTAAAGTCTTCCTTGAAGAAGTTCTCAAGCTCTATCGAGATTATTTTAGAGAACTGATGATGACTAACATCCCTCTCTTTGCGTACACACTAGACAGTGTGTTTCAAAGTGTGGGTGTCGCTCATGCTGAATACTACTTCCTGTCGACTGGTGATACAAGAAACAGCCATATCCAGCGTACTATCGAGTTCCTTCGTGACATCTATGAAACAATGGTTGAAGAGTGGCCAAAATCCAGAGTTAGATTATCTCTCTTTGTTGTGACCAATTCCATTTCTCCTGTTCTTTCGAGAGCTAAGGAGCTACCAGAGGCTGAGATTCGACTACTATATGCAGCTATACAACTTCTTGATGTTAACACAATTGATGCAACGCAGATAACTCGACCTACCACATATGCTACATATCTGTGCAACATAATGACTTCACTCACTGCAATGGCGTCGAGGCTGCTGCATGGTGACATACGTACTAGAGTCCTACAAATGGGGGTAGATATCTCACTTGATGTGCAAGAGTGGTTCCTGTCGTTTGGTGAGGTGATTAGGGATGATGCAATGTCTGCGAGCTATCATGCATCTCTAATTGCTGACACTCTTGAGAAACCAGAGTTGAAAAGGACTGTAGATCGCGTAGTTGACCTGAATAGGATTGTTGTGCAGGACCCCCATAAATTTGACTATGAACTAGCAATGATGTCTGTTCCGCTCATGGACTTATTGTCCAAAGCATGGATTAGATTGGCGGATGAGAAGTATCTAAACATGGCTAAGGACACGTTTGATTCAGCTATGAAGGCATGGAAGAAATATGGATTCAACGAGAAAGCTGAAAATTTCAAGAGATCGTTCAGTCAATCTTTAGAGTCCTAATAGACTGACTGTAGTATTCCATAACTGTTTCTGAAGGTCAACATCATTTGATATTTCTGATGTTTGGATAACCTCTTTCTTTGAAAAACACTTGCCAGTCACGCCTTCAAGATTATTTGATGACGCCACATATACTGAAGTTTCAGCACCTTCCTTAGCACTGAGCTGGAATGGCTTCATCATCCCGAACATTATTCTAGACATCAGGCTACCTGTGTTGCGTCCCAAATTGGTGGCTACAAAACCGGGGAGAACAACATTTACTGAGATACCAGTATCTTTCAATCGACGGGCTAGTTCATATGTATGCATGATTACCATGAGTTTTGTAGTTGCATAGGCGCTCATTGACTTGTAGGATGACTCACTCTGGAGATCATACAAATCTAATTTTGCTGATTTATGGAGTCCGGAGGAGAGGTTGATCACTCTGGAGGGCGTGGTTGTCTTCAATAAAGGTAATAGTTCTTGAGTTAGAAGAAATGGTGCAAGGTAGTTTACAGCAAATGTCATTTCAAACCCCTCTGGGGTCACCTGTCTCTTGTTGAACACAGCTCCTGCATTATTTACAAGGACATCTAATCGATTGTACTTGCGCTTGAATTCAGAGGCAAAACTTCGTATCGAGTCCATTGAACACAAGTCGCAAATCATCAGATCTACTGAGCTATTGCCACTTTGTTCGATTATCTCTGAACGAGCAACTTCTCCACGTTCTTTGTTTCGAACAACCATGACAACTACGGCACCCATTTCTGCCAAATCTAATGCAGTTTCTTTTCCAATACCAGAATTGCTACCAGTAACAATACATACTTTATCTTTCAAGAACAAATCTCCAAGCCTATGAGTTATTACATATAGACATCTGACAATGTGACTACCTTCTTTAAGATGTAGGTCATATTGGAAGTCTATGTTTCCCATTGAGAAGATGGCTGTCTACTTGACCTGGGCAAATAATTCAATTTGGAAGATTGTTGAAACTTTAAGTACTGACGAGTTCGAACAATCTCTTGCAGAGGGTGCAAGCAGTATCCATCGAAGGTACATTCACTTGGCAGAAGACACCTGGGAATGGTTTCACGATTGGCATGGCGGAAATCCCCAAGAACCTGACTTCTATAATATGTCAAGAGATCAGCTCTTTCAGTTCATTTCCGATTATCTAAAGAAATGGCGAAAAGCGGCTGAGAATAGATTCATTGAAAACTTTGAAGATGAAAGAGATGGAAAGGTTGTAGTGATAAGCATAGATGAGATGTTCTTCCATTTAGTGAATCACTTTACATACCATAGAGGACAAATCGCAATGGGTTTGAAGATGCTTGGAAAAGAGGTCCCCATGACTGATTATGTTCCGTACAGATTTACTGCAACCTAATGGAAGATAGAATTTGGTGGTCTAGATAAAGGAAAAATCGGAATATATGACTGAGGTCATCCTGAATGCGAATTCGCTAATTTGTTAAAGGGTCAGAGATTTATTCAATAGGTAATCCCATGTTCCACATAGTATTTCATCAGAGTAAGAGCTTCACCCCAACCTGCAGCACATTCCAATAGAGCAGCCCGACCAGAGGGCGTATCATGATACCCATATTCCCTTAATCGAACGATTGTCCCTTCATCTACTGGCTCAAAATCAATCTCAATAGTCGTTGCGTAAGTTGGATTGTCTGAATGCCACTGAAACACGAAACGTTCAGGTTTCTTAGCTTCCAGTACCGGACCCTTCGCCACAGTTGTGTATTTATCCGGACCCCAATCCTTCCATCTGAATATTATGCTACCACCGGGTCTAGCATCAACCTCTGATCCAGCAGTGAACCAAGCATCTAAACCCTCTGCAGTAGTCAGAGCATCATACACGGCTTCTGGCTTTGCGCGCACAAGGGTGTTCTGCTTTATCTCAACATCAATTACTCTAGCCATAAAATCCCCCGCATATATTATTAACTATAGTTATATGATTTCTGTAAAAATCTTTCGATGCTAAGCCAAAATCGTAGTTCTGTTAATAATCAAGTGATTCCTTTGCTGGTTCTTCTGGAGTTTCTTTCTCTGGTTCTTTCTTTGCATCCTTTCGAGCAATTACGGGCTTTAATACTTCCTTGGCTGCAAGACCTCGTGCAAAGCGCTGAATGAAACCAACAGACCTTTTTTGTAAGGCTTCATTCAAGAACACAACAGGTATTATGAATGCCATGACAAGTAGTGGTATTCCAATGGTCCATATAATGCTGGTGAGAAGCAATCGCGGTTCAGGAAGTATGCCCTCTATGATGAATGGTCGGATAAAGTGCGCGCTCACCATTGCGATTGGAAATGCGAATAGTGAGTACCCTCCCAGCATACTGCTGTACCAGCGTCCAACACCTTCAGTATCAGGGCATTGTCGTACATTCAGTTGTCCTTCTTTTAGATATGTGACAATACCAGCGTCATTGAGAACCCATGTAGGAATGAACAATGCTAAAGCGATGGGCATGATTATGAGTGCGCCCATTAGAGTTACGCTTAATCCAATCAGATATCGTTGATCAGGAGGAAAAGAGGAATAGGTTCCGGTGATAACTCCCTCAATGAGACCAATAACTAACCCTGCAGAGCTTAGACTAAAGAGAGCAGGAGTGAAACTCCTGCGGAGCATTCGGTAGCCTCCAAAGTCGTGGCCTATGTCCATGATGCTAAAATTGTAGGTAGCTGATTTTATCATCCGACTACCCAGAAGATAAAGAGCTGAAAGTGGTAGTGCGATGATGAAATATTCGATAACAATGACAGGAATCGCGATTCCTAGAACAATCAGAATATCAGTGAAAAGTGATCCTTCAATAAAGGGGAAGAATTCGAAAGAGGGGACTATTGTTGTCACTCGATATATGATATACAGTGCAGCTGCAATTCCTCCAGCTGAAAATAGGAATGGAAATATGAATCTAGCTTTACCCATTTCTTAATCCAGACTCCTTGTCTTGTGGCTCATAGTGGTATAACTTGGTAGTATATAGACAATTTTGTGACGGCGATGTTTAAATCGTGCCCTGTAGGGTGATGGGAAACAATGGCGCTTCCAGTTGGTGTGAATCCGAGTCGAGAAGTGGCTCTAGTGGCAATCTTCGCAGCTTTGACTGCAGTTCTAGATGTAATCCCTGCATTTGGTTTTACATCTGGTGTCTGGGACAGTTGGGCATTTCTATTGAGTCCTATTGTTGGAATACTCTTAGGTCCATATCTAGGAGCTTATTCTGTTGGAATTGGTAGTCTAATAGGCCACACCATTTACTACCGCGAGCCTACTGAGCTTTTATTCATGCTCGGATTGTCAATGGGAGCGGCTGTGGCTGGCTTTGTGTATCAGTGTAGGTGGAAGCCAGTCCTTGGAATCTATACAGCCATGTTACTTGGATATTTCATATATCCTGTCACTTGGGCTCTTCCGCTCTGGGGAATCTGGGACATCCTCGTTGGGTATGTTGTTGTGTTGCTCTACTCTGTCGCTATGATACGGAACACATGGGGAAACCCAAGTGAGCGGCACAATTTGCTGTTGCTCATCTTCTGTACTGTGATTGCTTTAGAAACGGACATTCTATTTCGAGTCTTTGTACTCGTGCCAGGTCAGGTCCACTGGTTATTTGGATGGACTCCTGATATTCTCTATGACATTTGGGTGATAGCCGGATTTATCACACCAATCAAGGTAATTCTGGCGGTAATAGTTACGGTGACGTTGGGTCGACAACTACTTCGAGGACTTGAGCATCAAGGTGATTCGATCGCCTTAGGTGATGCTGATTCGCTACCAAATTAGACATCATAAGTGATTGTCTCTGACCCGGTTTCACTACTTCGTATAGGGAACCATCCAGCCCAAGCAAGCAGGAGAAAAACAATGAGCGCGATAATAGCCCAAGACCCGTACGTCACAAGCTCATAAAGAGGATAATTAGTTGAAATTCCTATTAGAGGAAAAACATAGAAATCGATTAGAATCCAAGAAACGAATAGAGAAATTGCGCCTATAGTTCCAATGATTCGTTTTGGCTTGTTAATTATCAGATTCATCAGCTTCACTAGGTGTGGCTCTGAGTGTCCTGGTTTTCTATGTTGTCCTATGGGCTATTTGCCAACTTCACTCTGTTTCAAATGGTACGCAAAGGGAGGATGGAGCCCCCACGATTCGTTTCACTTTCTGTGTATTCAATAACACACCCCAAGCTACCAAAAAGAGGATCGTAGATACGGAGGGGAGCATGTTTAGAAAAGCAGTAGGCACACCAAGTGGTTGAAAAGTATAGCGAAGGACCTCGAATGCTCCAAACACATAGCTCCCGAGTAAGCCTCCAGCAGGATGCCAGAGTCCAACCACTACTAACGCGATTACAATCCATCCACGTGCGGTAGTTATACCTTCTACCCACATTGGTATCCACGCGAGAGTCAGATATGCGCCACCAAGACCACACATCATCCCTCCAAAAACCACGCTCATATACCTAACCCGAACCACATCAATACCTTGAGTGTAAGCGGCCATTGGATTCTCTCCAACACTGCGTATCATTATACCATAACGGGTTTTGAATAAGAAGAACCAAAGAACTGGAACCATTACATAGGAGAAATAGACGAGCAGGTTCCTATTGAAAAAGATTGGTCCAATAACGGGAATTGCACTTATGCCTGGAATAGCAACGGGTCCAAATGGTACTATTGGGACACCAATCAAGCCTAAACCTAGAAGACTACTCAATCCTGTTCCAAGGATGGTTAGCGATATCCCTGAAACCACCTGATTCCGTTTGAATGTGATTGTCACTATTGCATGGATAAGAGCCAGTAGTCCTCCGGTCAGTGCTCCGAAAAATGCCCCAATCCAAAGATTACCTGTAATATGGGCCGCAGCAAAAGATCCTGCAGCTCCTGAAATAACCATACCCTCAACGCCCAGGTTCAATACGCCGGACCGTTCTGATACCATTTCACCCAGAGTAGGAATTAAGAAAAAGGTGGCAGCTATCACAATTTGAGACCCTGTATGTTCAATTGTCACGATGTACCTTCACCTCAGCAGTGTATCTTAGGAAAAATTCTGTTAGAAGCACACAAAAGAGAATGGCTCCATTGAATAGATTCACAACTCCAAATGGTAGCCCTGCGGATTGTATCTCGATACCTCCAGCTAGGAGGGCTGCAAAAAAGAGAGAGCTTACAATAACTCCTAGAGGATTGAGTCCACCAAGCCATGCTACAGCAATGCCTGTGAATCCAAGTCCTGTAGATATCTCCATTCGCAAGCGGTATAGATTAGGATTGCCTGCGACCTCGCTCACCCCAGCTAGACCAGCCAGACCACCAGAGATTAGTACAGTGATTATAGCCACCTTTAGAAAACTCATTCCCATAGCTTCGCCCGCTTCTGGATTCTCGCCCAACACATTGATTTCATAACCCAGTTTTGTTTCTGCGATGCCATCTTTGGTTCTTACAAGATAATGGTAAATGATCAACCCTAAAACGATTGCCAATATAATTGTCAGATGGATTCTTGTGGTAGGAAAAAGTGGTATTCGAGCAGCTTCGGGAAGTAAGGGTGATTGAGGAAACCCCCAACCCTCCGGGTCTTGCCAGGGACCAGTGACGAGATATTCTACAAGATAGAGTGCAGGAAATACAAGAAGAAAACTAATCACCACATCTGACCCTTTGAACTGGCTTTTAACTCTGAAAAGCGCTATGGGAAGTGCCCAAAGAGCACCTGCAGCAAATCCGGCCAAGAACATGAGTGTAATGAGAATCACACTAGGTAAATTTTGGAACGAGAACGCCACTCCAGCAGCAGCTATGGCTCCAACGATGAGCTGACCTTCTGCACCAATATTGTCAATCTTAGCACGAAATGGGATTGCTAACCCTAGTGCAATCAACAACAGGGGAATAAATCTGGATAGCGTTCCAATAATCCCATAACGTGTGAAAAATGCAACCCCAAAGATTTTCATGTAGAGTGTTAGTGGGTTTTGTCCGTAGGCGAAAAAGACCACAGCAACTACCGCAAGTCCAAAAATGAGTGCTAGAATCCGTATCCGTACAGACTGGTCAAATGTGAGTTTAGAGGGTCTCTTCCTAAAGGTGATGTCAAAAGGCCAGAGTTTTTTCTTTAAAAATCCAATACCACCTTTGAGTGTATCCTTGATTCTACCAAGGAATATCATCAAACCCTCAACGCTCATTCTAATTCTCCTCCATATCTATTTGAGAATCGGACACAAATCCTCCCATCATAAGCCCAATTCGTTCCCTAGTTGCTTCTTCTGATGCCAAGGTTCCTATTATTTGACCTTTGTAGATTACACTGACTCTGTCACTTAATGTGAGAATCTCAGTTAAATCACTAGAAACTAGGAGAATAGCAGCCCCCAGATCCCGTTGTCGAAGCAACTCTTCACGGACAAATTGTGTAGTTGCTACGTCTAACCCTGAAGTTGGATTTTCAGCAATCAAGAGTTTCCTTGACCCTTGTAAAGGTCTTCGCGAAATCTCTCTAGCTACCACAACTTTTTGTTTATTGCCACCAGACAGGCTCCTCATAGGCGCTAGAGGGCTTGGAGTTTCCACTGAATATTGGTCTATAAGGTCCTCTGTTAATTTGACCATAGCTCCGCGGTCAATCATAAGACCTTTCGAATCAGAGTAGTAGCTCATCATTAGGTTCTCTCTCACTGATAGGTCCAAGATCATTGCTTTCCTTCTGTTCTCTGGAATATACGATACTCCAAGACGCCGGATTTTTCCAACAGGCCAGTTTGTGATGTTTACTTCACCTGTATCTGAATGCAACAGGACCTCTCCTGACTTCACATCTCGAATATGAACAATTGATTCAAGGAGCTCGCGTTGTCCATTGCCAGCAATTCCGGCAAGGCCTAAAATCTCTCCATCTCGCATAATGAGAGAAACACCATTCACAACTTGCATCCCCATATCATTGTCGACACATAGGTTTCGTGTTTCCAAAACTGTCGATCCTTCTTTGGACACAGCTCGCTTCAAATCATACAGAGCGTCTCGTCCAACCATCATCTTTGCTAGCTCTCTAACTCCCACGTTAGGATTTGCTTTCAGTCGTAGAACCCTTTCCTCATCAAGTGTTTCAACTACCTGACCCCGTCTCAATACAGTTATTCTATCACTTATCCGAATAGCTTCTTCAAGATGATGAGTGATAATAACAATACCTTTTCCTTTTTCTTTTAGTGACTCAAGAAGTGCGAAGAGACCGTCAACCTCGGGAGGTGTCAACATAGACGTGGGTTCATCAAGAATGATGATTTTGGGGTCAATTATGAGTGCCTTCAGTATCTCCACACGCTGTTTTTCTCCGCCTGACAGCTTCCATACTGGAGTTTTGGGATTGAGCTCACCAAGAGCAAACTTCTTGAGCCCTTCTTTGACAGCTTCTTCTACTGCATCCAAAGAAAGAAAGAATCCCTTTGTAAGGCTTAGGACGTTTTCTGCAACACTGTGTCGCTCTATGAGAGTGCGTGAGAGGTCTTGGTATGCTATGCCAATTCCCTGTTCAAGAGCATCGCGAGGGGTTCTCAGCTCATATTCTATTCCTTCTATAAGTATAGATCCACTGTCAGGTCTTCGACATAGATTCATGACAAGAGTACTCTTGCCCGCTCCATTTTCACCAAGAAGAGCATG
>JBHLQJ010000105.1:0-9552 GCA_048884945.1 Candidatus Thorarchaeota archaeon
AGTAGAGATATTCATTTGACTGATATACCCCATCATCATTTAGGTCTTCAAATTCAACCAGCATTACAAAACTTGTTGAAAATCGAACATGTGCACCGTCCTCATCAGCAGTATACCAAAAGTGAAAAGCTGGTGTTTCTGCATTTGCCATGATCGTGATGATATCGGTATTCACCCAGACTGATCCATCACTCATTCGTCCGTGGTCAGGCATGCCATGCATTGGATCATTCATTCCTCCGCCCATGGCAGTCGCGTTATTAGTCATTGTTCCCAATAGTGTCACCATCAGGAACATTCCAAGTATCAATGTGCGAATTCTCTTCAGATTGTTCACCTAACTAAGGTTGTGTATTTTGTATTTATAATGACCATTTCGTGGCAAAAGAGTAATTGAGATGGAAACGGCGTTATGAGGCCCCTTATCTTGCATCAAAGCTTTATGGACACTTGTAAGAGTTTGTTGAGTCATTATAGAAAAAGCAAGCTTATCGGATGGTTATGAAAACACGCTTCACAGTTATTAGGCTTCACGAGATAGAGAACTTGAGAGAGAGGTGTGAAATATAGTGTCCGCAGAAATACACGAGAGAACTCAGTTTGACTGGTTTAGTATTGCTCGCATTCATGAAACGAGGGGGGAATATCAAGAAGCTCTGAAAGCTTATGAGGAATCTATCAAACTTGATGGAAATTATACAAAAGCATGGTTCCATAAAGCGAAGCTCCATTATAAACTCAATCAGAAAAAGGAAGCAAGAAAGTGTGTGAAGAAAGTCTTAGAACTTGAACCTGATTGGGAGAAATATATCAAAAAGTACATGCCAGATTTATGAGGCTTCATTGAAGTGCACTAGATGAGTCAGGATATAATAAGACATAGACTGCCTGATTTAGAGTGAGAATTTTCCTGTCAACCCATTCCATAACCATCTTAACATTCTCTCTTGATGAGATTCGAGTGAGTGCCTCTATTGTGGCATCCTTGCAATGTGGTATTCCAAGTAGTTCCTCAATGGTCTGGACAAGAATCATCTGCCGCACATCAGGAGTAGTTTCAGTTAACCAGTACAACACATTTTTTCTTTCATCAGCACTAACATTGGAGGATGCCGCAGCTTCTTTGAGAGCATTTGAAATTTCAGATACTGCTTTGCGATCCTTGAGGTCAGTGAGCTCATTCGTGATGATTGTGACAATAGCCTCGGTATTCTCTGGTTCATGACTCAGAATATCAATTAGATCGGAACGAGCTTTTGCTGGACCACTAGAGTCTCTATCCTCACTCAAAGTTCTCAGTCTCCATACAGTATTAGCACTGCGCTAAGAGGAACTCCTTCTAGTGGTTAATATGTTTGTTGCGTCGGTATAGATTGTTATGAATATCTCAAATTAACTGAAGAAATTCAATAGTTGACTTTAGGACAAAGTCAGGAGTCGAGCTAACTCCATATTTTGCTACCTGATCTTCAAGAGATACATTACGGTTGTTAATCCAAACAGTAGTCATACCCACTAACTTGGCGCCAACCATGTCTGCATAGTACTCGTCACCGATATAGAGTGCCTTTGAAGCCTCAGTATTGACCTCTCGGAGAACCCTCTCAAAAGGCTCTTTCATGGGTTTGAAGGCACTGACATCCCCACAGTCTACAATGGAAGAAAAGAAATGGTCTAGTTCAAGATTGGTTAGTATAATTCTAGCATGGCCTGCAAAGGAGTTTGAAATGACTCCAAGTCTTATCGCTCTTGCCTTGAGTTTCTCAAGAATGTCAGTCACTCCTTCATAGGGTGTTGAAAGCTCAAGATGTAACGCTTTGAATCGATGAGTTGCTTCTTCTACAAGAACTGAATCAACCTTCTGATCTATATCCAGTAGACTATTTTTCATAGCAACAAGAATGATATCAAAGGGTGAACGAAAAGGAGCACCATCCACAATGGCTTGGATTGCTTTCCGATATCTAATCACAAGGTTTCGGATGTAGGAAGAAGCTAATTCATCAGAGTATATCCCATACTTCTTGAGTAACCACTCACTAGCCACAATTGGATACTGGTGAGTGTTGGTTAAGGTGGAGTCTAGGTCAAATATGACCGCCTCATATGCATCAATGTTTAGCATGCTCAAGAAGGTCAATTCTCCAGTTAACTATCCACCTTTACCAAGATAGATGCCATTTGGGTCAAGCTTGTGCATGATATCGATCTGTTCTTGTGTCGGTTCGTTTGTTATTGGAACATCATCAGGTACCAGTAGATCGAACATCACATTATCCACAATTTCTTCAACAGTGTATCCTGGATGAACTGACTTTAGCCGAATTTTCAGGGTTTCAGGTTCGAAATCCATTTGGCACATATCAGTAATGACAACCTCAGGACCCTTTCCCACCATCGACCATTTCTCGCGAGACCCTGGACCCTCCAGATAACCAGGAGATGTCATGTAATCTAGTTTCTTTACAAACTTCCGCTTGTCATGCGACATCATCACAATGAGCCGCTTTGCAGAGGAGGCGATGTCATTACCTCCACCGCTGCCTGGAAGTTTTACTTTGGGCTTTTCGTAGGGACCGATGTAACTAGTATTGAGATTCCCATATTCGTCAATCTGAGCGGCCCCGAGGAATCCAACATCTATTCTTCCCCCTTGAAGCAAGAATCCTAGGGTTTCGATAAGACCTATTGATGCAGAGCACCCATAGTAGTATCGACTGTCTGCGACTGATAAGGGAACTTCTCTTGGTCGGGCATCAATAAATCCAGCTTCTGAGATAAGGTTTGAATGCGGAGCGTGAGTTTCCTTTGCAAGTAGGGCCGCCAGAAGAGGCATACCTGTCCCTCCAAAGACATTCTCACCATCTCGGACATGGCTTGAAGCACATGCAATTAAGAACTCGATCTTTGTATATTCTACCATATCAATACCCCCATGGTTTCTTTGCCTTTAACTGCTGTAGTCGTGGCCAGCTTACGAGGTCGAGATAGCCATAGTGATCCTCAACTCCTAGAATGTAACCATCGAGATATTCCTGCCAGCCTTCTTCTGTTTGAGTCAGTTTGTGGAACATCATCAAATGTTCCAAATCATAATCGTAGTATCCATGACACATCATTGGATGAGCTATGAAAGGTAGAATCACAACATGGTCTACGTACATTGCAGGTATCTTTGTCTGATCTGGTCGAGTTCGGACTTCCTCTTCATCGATGAGTTCTTCAGCAAGAACGATGAGTTTCTTTCCACATCTGGATCCTTCGATATCTTCGCCCACAATCCCATCAATCTGTGCGTTACCTGTCTTGTCAACCCGTTGCACATGGACAATACTGAAGTCAGGTTTTAGAGATGGGACCACTGTCAGTTTTTCTCCTGTGAATGGACAGTCTATCACTTTGAGCTTGTTGTCTCCACGATAGCGAGATAGCCGAACCATATCTGTGCCCATCATACTTCGAAGAGGCATAAACGGAACATTTAATGAACCACCCAGAAAACGCATTGCCATGGCAAGATTTGTATAATCTTCAACTTGCAGTACACCTTCAGAAACTCTTCGTCTGATGTTGTTAGAGAGGCCAAGGGCTTCTATTGCTGAGAATGCAATCTCAAATCTATGAGCAACATGTGCACCAGCCATAATCTCCAAGTCTACCTCTGATCCACAAGTATAAACAGTTAGATTTCGTTTCTTTTGTCGTACTAATTCATGAGAGAAAGCGATAGGAGGCCTCTGATAACCGAAACCCCCCCAAAACATTCCATCGCCATCAGAAACTTTCATTGCAGCCTCTGCCAATGTAATGCGTTTATCTTCTACCTCAGCCTCTGTCAAATAAAGTCACCCGACTTCGAATATCGTGTTTGTGTACAGCCGGGGCAGAAACAACATTCCTTTTATCTTTGACCATGAAGGGAATTAAGCTTCATCCAATGAATGCAAGCAACAGCGCTAGGACAACAGGGATGATTACAATAATTGTACAGCAACAGAGACCCCCTATGAGAAGAGCACGAGATAACGAAACATCATCCTCTAATAGCTCGCCTTGAGTGACAACATGAGGACCAAGAACTCCTTTTGTTATTATGAGGTCAAGATCTTCATCCATGGGAAATGATCCACCTTTTAGGATGTATTGATACCGTTCTCCACAAGCTGGACATCTAAGGTTCATAGGGCCATCAAGCGAGGGAGGAACTGGTTCAGTGAGTCGATGTCCGCAAAAGGGACACTCAGGATAGTCCGACATTGCGATGGGCTCCTATTTTTTTGATCTAGAACCAGAAGAAACCTATTCCTAGCATAAGCGCGATGACGAACATTAAGATAGGGAGGAAACAGCACATACATAGTATTACAAAGCATGCTGCACCTGCGGCACCACCCTCTGCAGGTGGCCGCTCTATCTCCCAAGGAGTTTCAGATTGAGGAAAGCCATAGTAGGTTTCAGGTACAGAACCTTCAGTTCTGATAGAACTCATACGTTCCCCCTCTGGGAGGCGGAATGCCCCAAATCCTGGCAAGTACTCAAAAAATCCACCACAATTTCTGCATCGAAGTCGTGTCTTGTTATCATAGTCCATAGCTCTGTCAGTAGGTACACTAGCCCCGCAATAAGGACACTCTGGAATCTCAGACATGGATACACCTCTAGTATATTATTTTCGAGTTTGTTAAATGACTGAGAGGTTTTAAACTTCATCCGTCAAGACGTGTCTTACCTACAACTAAAAAGGAGGATTGTTGCAACTAGAATCATGTCAGCCAAAGATAAGTGTCCGACAAGACGATTCCCTGGCATCTTGGGAGTAATAGGACCTCTGCTTGCACTTTCAGCAATTGCTATTGCCATTATGCTCTCACTCTCATGGTTCACATGGGATGGCAATGCTCTGAGCGATCTAGGTAACTATGATAATGGCCTACCTGCAGCCATTATTTTCAATGTTGGGCTTGTTTTGGCGGGGATCCTTTTGCTGGTCTTTGTATATTGCTTTACGAGAGTGATTACAGATTTACCAACAAAGATTGGTCTAATTCCATTCTTCATCGCACTGATTTTTCTTGTCGCAATAGGAGTTTTTTCTGAAAATGCGGGTGATATACACTTCACCGTTTCAGTAGGATTCTTTGGAAGTTTCCCCTTTGCCATGTGGTTTGTAGGAGTAGGTTTCCTTAGGTTCAGGAAATTCTGGTGGTTCTCATTGATATCACTCGTCCTACCATTCTTTTCAATTTACATGTGGACTTCTTGGTTTGGCGGTCTATTCCCATTCTGGAGTGGCAATGCGATACCAGAGATTACTACTGCATTCACAGGTATTGGATGGCTCTGGCTCATCTGGTTGCTCTATGACAGAAGTGATCTTTCGGTGATTACGAATTAATGCTCTATAGAAACGAAGATGGAGAAAGGTTACAACAAGTTTCTAGAATTCAAATGAGTTATCTGGAGATTTTACTTATTACTAGTGGTGTTAAGAATGGGAGTAACAATCCGATGGCTAGGTCATGCCAGTTTTCAAATTAAAGCTGCAGAGAAAGTAATCTATCTTGACCTATACAGATCAAAGGAGTTAAGAAAGAGAGTCCCAGATGAATTGGAACCCGCATCAGTTGTACTTGTGACACACTCTCATAATGACCACTGTTTCCCAGAGGCGATTGATGAGGTAAGGACTGATGATACAATTATAGTGGCTCCAAAGGATTGCGCTGGAAAAATTGGTCATGCGATTGAGTCATTGAAACCAGGAGAGGAAGCAACATTCAGCGACATCAAAGTCAAAGCTGTCGAAGCGTATAATATGAAACGGTTCCGGTCTCCTGGAAACCCATTCCATCCGAAGGGATTTGGAGTGGGTTATCTGATCAAGGCAGAGGGAAAGACCATCTACTTCGCTGGAGATACAGATGTTATTCAAGAGATGAAGAATTTGGGTCATATTGATGTGGCAATTCTTCCATGCGGCGATACATACACAATGGACAGTAAGGAGGCTGCTGAAGCTACTAGGATAATCAAACCCAAGGTAGTGATTCCTATGCACACTTGGGACAAGAGTACTGAAAAATTCAAAGATGGAGTATCTAACATTGATACAGAATTTGTCAGTATAAAGGAAGGCGATTCTTACACAATCTAAACATCAATCATCAACTAGCTCTAAATGAAAAGTCCAGCTATAGGCGACATAAGGTGGAACATAGGACATTGAAGAGGATACTATCAATTGTGGAACACCATTAGAGCAAGATACCACTCCATGCCACCAACTACCTGAATCAGAAAGATATCTCCTATGTCCAAATATAAACGAGGTTTCATAGAGTCTGGTGAAGTATGTGTCGCACCAAAACTCATGCTGACCTGCGTCTGTAGCATTATCAGGAAATAATGAATCGAGATATTTCCAAGCACCTGTAGGAATGAATAATTTAGACACGAGTCGATTGAGTTCCGTACTAACATCAGTTGGAATATCAGATCCATTAGAGAATCTAGAGGTTACTATTGTTGTGGATGTAAGAGTGAGAAAATCATCAGTTGTTAGAATATTTGGCGTAGGTAAGGATGCAATCTTTGCAATTATAGTTGTGTTCGCTAGTCTTGAGAGCACGGTTTGTCCATATGTAGTGTTTTCAGGATATTCAACGTATCCTGAGAATGTGGCATTGAATACAAATTCATCATCGATATTGATTGCCCAAGAGAGTTCAGGTCGTTCCCAAGGAAATAGAACAACCAAATCTATGAGAAGACCACTTAGCACAATGCAACCAACAATTAATGCTAATTTTTTCTTGTCCATTAATGAAACTCCGATTATGACATTGAACGAGGAAGCATATCAATCATGGGGCAACCTGAACCCAAATCGGACCAATGTAAGCAAAACGACCATTGTTACCAACCACGCGTACGAGATAGAAGTCAGAGCCATTAGTATTTAGAGTACTAGGGTCAATTGGATTGTCACTGTATTGGTTTATGTAGTACTCTCCATTTACGAGAATACAGCCCTCAAAACCATAGGTTGTCCCTGTCACAGGTTCTGAATCAATGAATGTGACATTGACAATAGGCTGGTTGATCGCGATGCTTGTTAGTAAGTTGCCATTTTTAATGATCTCAACTTGTGCATTCCAATCTGGAGTCCAATTATCTGTGACTGAAGCAGATCTCTGAAATGTTGCAGACGGGGAGCCATCCTGCGCCAATACTATTTGAATCTCACGTGATATTGAGGGATCAGTAACAAATAATGTCGAATTGTTACCAACGCTAACTCCATTGATTGTAAAGTTGAGGAGCGGTCGTCCGTAGTCAGAACAGGCATAGATAACCTGTTGTTCTAAAGCAGAGAAGATTGATTCGCGATTCAGACCAGACGCGTATACTGCAGTCAGTCCACTTGGATATGGATGTTCATTTCTGGTATGCCATAGACTGAACGGTCGTTGATGCCCCACAAAAGCGGGTGTGTGGCTTATTGAATGTCCGGGATGGCCGTCGTGCTGATCGCCTGATGCATATACAGTCATTCGATAGCCCATCCTAAATGCATCAATGACAGATGTCCCGTTCGTATACTCTGGTGTTGGTGCAATAAGGCCCACATAGTTGAGTGGATGTCGTTGTTCAAAGAGGCACTCACCATGAACTGATATGACCTCAACCAGCTTGACATATTTTGGATTTATGTAGGTCCAGTCCTGAAGATATTGTTTCTGTGTTGTGTGATGAGGAAGAGCGAGGGCTCTGCAACTTGTAGCAGCCGTAAATTCATCAAGAGCATTCCACAGATTTTCTGTCTTTGGGAGGGTCAAGTATGAGAGAATAGGATCCTTCAATAACTCATCCCCACTAAACACACATGTATAATGACCAGTTTCGGTGTTTGTCCATTCAAGACCATGAAAAGTCACGAATCGACTTGGCTCATAGGCTGCATTTGTAGCACTTTCCAGTACATTGAAACTGCTGGGTCCAAATAACATGATTTCTCCATGATCGGTCAGCGCCATGAAATCAAGACAGGCAACATATCTGCCATAATAGAAAGAATGAGCAGCTGTTCCAGTACCATCTGAGAGTTCAGAGTGACTGTGGATGTCACCCCAGTAGATCATAGTATTCATTTCACTAGCATTCTTGGCAATGATTGGATTGCTGTAGTAGGTGTTACCTGTTGAACTGTCCTCAACCAGTATGTAATGGATTCCAGGAGTATCTATCGTCAATGTGAACACATGCCGCCCATTATCTTTCCCATCTTGGATTTCATAAGCAATATCAGATCCGAAGCTTTGACCAGTAAATGTGTATGAGGATGGCAGGTCTGCTGAAACCGTAGTTAGTTGAGTAAATGAAGTGAGATTGTACGACTCGATAGAGAATTGAACTGTGCCCTTGAATGTAGCACTCAACCGTTCGTATGAGTCCCAAGCTTCTACAGTGATTTCGAAATTGGTTGATGCAGCAACTGTTGATGGAGCATGCACCCAGAGTAGTCTTGCCCTGTTATCAAACATAACGCCCAAGTCAATACTCACACTTGACCACATTAGTACAGGTGACAAAATAACTACAAGCACAAGCAACCTGCGAAGATTCAGAGGAATGGTCTTCAAATTAGCCTTGAACTCTGAAATGCCAGGGGGCAACACTCTTCCAGTTCTATACCAAATCCATAGAATTATGGAGCCTAGTGAATACATTACTAAAATAGCGATTGAGCTCATTATCGCCATTGTGAGAGGTGCAACGGACTTGACAACGTGAGCGAGAAGAGTCGCGGTTCCTACTGCAAATGCGAGTACGATGCCCTGTCGCGACCACAATGATTTTCGGAATGCAAAGAAATAGGCAATCCCAATGAACAGTCCAATGAAACTAAAGAATAGCCAAAATGTTGAGAAAATGCCAAACGCGAATAGAACGATTCTTCCTATGCGAAGAGATATTTTCAGAGCTCTTGCACCCTGCGATGACATTTCTTACCTTCCCTATTTTTACGAATACCGAAGTGATTCATAACATTCCCGGCATTTAACATCATTCCTTGATTTTTTTGCGAAGGTTGATATCCTTTCAGAGTATACGAGCTACAGAAGGAGGGTGTCTACTATAGGAGCCGCACTTGATAGCCTGTTTCTTGTGTTGGAAATCGGAATTTTAGTGACCTTGGTAGTTCTGGTTCTTGCTTTATGGAGAGGCGTATTATCTGGCAATCTTAAGAAGAGTACCATGTGGAGGAAGCCCCTCATCCTTCCATCTTTAGTATTTGTGATAACAATCATCGTAGCAATGACACTAGTACCCTTACCGATATCAGCCTATAAGGGAGATAATCAGATCCAAGGAGATGGCCTATTCTCAGCTGAGTTTACAGTTTTCGAAACAGATGCATACGAAACTGAGATTCTAGTAAGAGTAGTTGTTGGAAGCTTGGAATCAAATGAGATAATTGAAATCTACATTAATTTCTCCCTCGAGGATATACTAATGCAGTCCCTGTTCATCAACATGACAAGCAACATT
>JBHLQJ010000106.1:0-9525 GCA_048884945.1 Candidatus Thorarchaeota archaeon
GATCCGCCAACGCTTAAGATCCTCTACAAGCTCTTGAATCGTGGGACTATCAGTGCACTCCATGGTGCGATAAGCACTGGAAAGGAAGCAAATGTCTACCGTGGTGAGGATGCTAATGGAAAATCCGTTGCTGTTAAGATATATCGTGTTTCTACTGCTGAAACCGATTTCATGCTAGAGTACATTATTGGGGACTCCCGTTTCAAGAACGTAAAACGTCGTAGCCGATCCTTGATTCCTCAATGGGCTACAAAGGAATACAAGAATCTCACCAGGTATCATGAGGCTGGAATCCGAGTTCCTAGACCAATAGATCTTGAACGTAATGTCCTCGTAATGGAGTTCATTGGTGATTTGAAAAACAATCAGCCCGCACCCCTTCTCAAAAACTCTACCATCCCCTCTCCAGTCAAGACATTTAACGAGATCATTCGTATGGTCGAGAAAGGTTATACGAAAGCAGGTTTGGTCCATGCAGACCTCTCCGAGTACAATATTCTATGGCTAGGAAAACCTGTTTTCATTGATGTATCACAAGCAGTCTTGATTAGTCATGAATATGCGGAAAAGTATCTCTTCCGTGACATTCAAAACATAACTAGTTATTTCACGAAATTAGGTGTCGATGCAGAAGATCCTGAAGTAATTGCTAAATATATAGTATCAGTTGGTGAAAAATGAATGCTTTATCATGAAACAATCAAAGTCCCTCAAGACCGGGTTGGCGTGATTGTAGGACGGAATGGTAAAGTTAGGCGACGTGTTGAAGAACTCGCAAACGTCAAAATTGAAGTCACCTCTGAAGGAACCGTGACTATCACAGCACCGGCAAACACTGAGGACCCGGTCCTAGCTTGGAAGGCTCGTGATATCATTCGAGCAATGGCTCGAGGATTCAGTCCCAAGAATGCATTTACCCTAATCGATGATGATATGCAACTAGTGATAATATCTCTGCGAGATGTTGTAGGGTCTTCACCTAGACAGATGAAGCGTGTTGCAGGACGTATCATCGGTGAGAATGGTCGTACAAGAAGAGTCATCGAGCAGACGACCGAAACCAGACTATCTGTTTATGGTAAGACCGTTTCTCTAATTGGAATCAGTCCAAGTCTGGACTATGCGAGAAAAGCAATTGACATGTTAATTGCAGGCGCGCCACACAGTGCCGTCTACTCTTTTCTAGAAAAGATGCGCAGAGAGTTGAATCGTCAAAAAGCTGAACTTTGGGAAGACACAGACCTATGATGTCTGTAATACCCCGTCTAATATGACTAGAGCGTTACTTGATTTACGAATAGCATGAGTCATCAAGAGCCCTCCGGGATAACATTTGAAAGTATTTCACCAGCGGAGTTCTTCTACAGAAATCGACAGATGGCTGGTTTTGGTAATCCGACACAGGCTGTCTATTCAACAATGCGAGAGCTGGTTGAGAACAGTCTGGACTCATGTGAAGATGCTCAAGTGCATCCATTAGTAGACATTGATATTCAAAATATTGACTCTGAAATGATTACAGTCAAAGTATATGACAATGGCGCTGGAGTCCCGTCAGAGCAAGTACCTTTGGCCTTTGGACGCGTGCTTTATGGAAGTAAATATTCCCAACAACAGAAACGAGGAACTTTTGGCTTAGGTGTTACAATGGCTGTGTTATATGGTCAAATCACTACAGATTCTCCTGTTACTATCCATACCCGAACCAACGACTCCAAAGGTGTTCTCTTTAGATTGTTTGTTGATGTTGAAAACAATCTTCCTCTTGTCCAAGACAAGGAAGAGCTCCTAAGAGATAATGTGGGCACAACTGTCATAATCAAATTGAAGGGCGATATGAAACGGGCTCAGGAGAGAATCATAGAGTACCTACGTCTATCTACTGTTTCAACGCCACATGCAAAAATTACTCTGAAAATCGATGATGAATCTCAGCTTGAAATTGGTGGATGGTCCAATACACTCCCCCCTCCAATTAGACCCTCAAAACCTCATCCGCGCTCCATTGATATGGAGGTCCTTCGTAGACTTGTTAAAAAGCATGGAAATAAGAGTCTTGATGATTTTCTCTGCGACTCTTTCCAGAAAATTGGGCCAAAAACTTCTGCACGTTTTCTTCGATTTATGAACTTCAATCCAAGTAAAGTCATGTCAGAATTCACCAGAGATGAATTATCTCGTTTGGCACATGCCCTGCGAAAGTATGATGGGTTTGAGCAACCAGATAGTAAATGCCTCAGTCCAATTGGTAAAAGTGAGTTTCTGAAATCCATAGCATCAGTATTCAATGTCAAGATAGCTGAGTATGCAAGCAGAAGTGTCAGTGAATGGCAAGGTAATCCATTTGTGATGGAAGCTGTAATCGCCACAGGGGATGATTTTCCAAAATCTGATATTCCATACCTCTACAGATTCACAAATAGAGTACCTCTTCTTTATGATTCCAGTGATGGAGTTCTTACAAGAGTTCTGAAGAAAATAGAATGGTCTAGATACAGCACGAGCCATCCAGAACCAGTCGCGATATTCATTCATTTATGTTCGACCAAGATACCTTTCAAGGCTGCAGGAAAGCAGTCCCTAGCGTCAATTCCAGAGATAGAACACTGTGCATATCAAGTTATCAAAGAACTTGGACGAAAACTTGGAAAAGTAAATGCTCGGTCTAGAAGAAGCGTTCGTGAACTGAAAAAGATGCGTGAATTCTCTAAATCGTTTAAACAGATTGCTCGATTTAGTACTTCACTTGCTGGTCTTGATGACGTACCTCCCACTGAAGATCTTGTGAAGCGTCTTTTTGAGGTGGAATCCAATGAATGAATCAACCTCCCCTGTCAAAATCCTGACTGCGCTTGGTCAAGGGATAGTCAAAGCGCTACATGAGCGCAGATTTCCTGTCCTTGAGATTCCCGATCGACGGACCAGTAATATTGTGTTTGATGAAGAC
This sequence comes from Candidatus Thorarchaeota archaeon, assembly GCA_048884945.1. Lineage (GTDB taxonomy): Archaea > Asgardarchaeota > Thorarchaeia > Thorarchaeales > Thorarchaeaceae > SMTZ1-45. The sequence continues at coordinate 2,948 of JBHLQJ010000106.1, forward strand.
TCAAACAGCTATGTGCTTGGACCTTCTCACAATATCCGCGATTCCAGTAATGTGAAACATGTGAAACGATTCGCACAGCTGACATGGGTAGCATCGTTTGCGAAGAATCTACTTCAAGCATCCAGAACCAGTTCACTGAGAGACCTGTATTACTCATCTGAAGCCTTCGGTGTTGGATTCACAGACCAGTCTGAATCTGATAGGATTGTGACTGATATCGAGTGCATCACAGGTCTGCCTCGAGAGAGCTTTGGTATTTACCCTGAAGAGCATTCTTCGATTTATGGTGATGTAGTGATGCGATACACCGTTTCTGGTTACGAGGGGAAAGAAATAGACCTCACAATAAGTCCTGATGGATTGCCTGTTGGACCTGCCCTGATGACCGCTGAACCCCTCGAATCAAAAGCAGAGATTGTCTTGGCTGTAGAGTCAGGCGGTATGTTCTCTCGTTTAATTGAAACAAAAGCATGGAAACGGTTCAAAGCAGTCCTAATACAGCTAGGAGGTCAGCCTCCTAGATCGATACGGCGACTTATGAGAAACCTTCATGTCGCACTCGACCTACCCGTGTATATTTTCACAGATGGTGACCCTTGGGGAATGCATATTGCCAAGGTGATTACCAGTGGTAGTGCGAACTCAGCGCATATCAAAGACTTGACAATCCCTAACGCCAAGTGGATTGGTGTCACTCCTGATGATATTATTCAGTACTCATTACCGACAGAACCAATGAGCGATGCAGATCTCAAAAGACTTGATGAGCTCTCTCATGATGTCCGGTACGGTGAGTCTGAATGGCAAACTCACATTCAGCAATTCAAGAAGATTCGGATAAAAGCCGAACAACAGGCTTTCAGTAGATTTGGAATGGACTATGTAGTTGATGCATATTTGTCAACCAAATTAACTAGATAATCCCTGATCCAAGTGGGTATGCAATTAGGAGAAAAGCAACAGCTCCGTACGCAATCAATGCTTGTAGAAGCAATAGGATTTGCACATTACGTTTCTCCGTCATTTTCTTTGAGAGATATGGAAGAATCCAGTAAATCGTGAATGGACCGATCACTTCCAGAGTGCCATCTTCTCTTGGTGATGCAAACTTCACGTAGTCCAGCCCTTTTCGTTTGAGATATACGCGATATACGATATAGAGCATGAAGTTTAGCAAAAATGGAATATATATTATGATGGCTAATCTATCCATGTTGCCCAAAATCAATGCTGAAGCCATCGCTGCTCCAATCGGTAGATTACCAACATCTCCTGTTAGTACTTTGGCTGGATATCTATTGAAGATAAGAAATCCAATAGATGCACCAAAGAGTGCTGCAGCCACCATTCCGGCATCTGTCTGAGCGGTTGAAATCATGTGACCATCGACGTAGGGTGAAAGGAGAACATATAGTACGACTGCTGAGGAATTGATGCTACTTAGACCTGCTTCGAGACCGTTCATGCCCGCATACATGTTAGTTGCGTCTATGATAAAGGTCATCATTAGTGGAACAATCAAAAGTGCATAGAATGGACCAAAGTTAATAGTACCAATAAACGGAATAGACATTGTAGGAGTCCCCACACTCAATGCAACCATTGGTATTGAAGCAATCAATGGAAGAATAACCTTCGTCCGGTTTTTGAAGTTGAAAGTATCATCAAAAATGCCGATGAATCCTGCTATGAGTATTGAAACCAATGCCGCAAGCAGACCCTCACGAACCTCTGCTTGATCCTGAAATGTTGTAATTCCTATGACCAAAAGCAATCCAAAGACGACTGCAAAAAGTACAATGAAGCCTCCTCCTTTGGGCACCTCAGGTCTCTCGGGTTTGTGTACATCTATACCAAATCTACCAGCCTCGCGGAGCATTTTAATTGCTCTAGGTATGAAAATGACAGTAACAACAAATGCAGCCAGCATTGCTATGAGGATTGGAATCAAATGGTCCACTTCCGATGCTTGACAGATTTTCGATTCTATTTTGACTCTTTCGGAGTGTGCTCGATTGTTTGTGCATGCTTTCAACATCCGAAATCTATAATAACAAACCATAAGCTCGAGCGACCAATCCCCGTCTAGTGGAATCTGAATCCATTAGGCAAATACTTGGAAAAAAATCACGGTGATTCGTATTGAGCCTGTTGAACAGAAAAATAGGAACCCTCTTGCTACTGGTACTATTTGTGACAAGTAGCTTCATGGCTGTAAGTCCCATATCGGACACTTTGGAATCAGAATACTTGGCTCATAACAGTGACAATAGGTCAATCTTGGCTGAGTCCGCAGTTAATCTATCCATTCCCTATGTTGATGATTACTACGGAATTACTGATGGAATAATAGACCCAACAGAATATACGCTCACTTACACGGATCCAGTGACCGGGATTAGAGTATATGCAGAACATAATGGCACTGTGTTGTTTGTTGGTCTAGAAGCAAGAACAACAGGCTGGATTGGAATCGCATGGCAAAACTATACTAGCTCATTTACAACAGCAGGACTGAACAATAGTGACATCATACTAGGATACTCACCAGGTTCACAACTTAGTAACTACTGGAGAGTACGACTCACAGACGCTGTAACAGTACACTATGTCTTGACATTGAGGAATGGTACAGTAATCCAAGAGGCTGACTACCCAGACCTTGCATCAACTACGCCTCTTGAAGATGTTTCTGCGCTACAAATGTACAAGGATGCAATACTTGGAATGAGGATTGGTGAAATTCGTCATTTTACCATCCCTGCTAGCCAAGCTTATACTCAAAAAACCCATGAACTCTATGGAGAAGACCTGATATACGATATTAAACTGACTCGTATTTTCAGAGAATCTGTTTCGAGAATTAATAATCCCGCTGATCAGAGTCAAATTGTATACAGCGATCAATACGGAACAAGCACGTTCCAACATCTCATTGATGCAGACCAATCGAGAATTCTGCAAGCTGATGGAACTGATAATGGAACAACCACCCAACTCGAGTTTGCAATCTTGTTAAACAGTACCGATGCCAATGACATTCCATTATTCAATAGCACATATCTCCGATTTCCATTTGTCTTTATGTTTGGTAACAAAGAGGAACTAACTGGAATGCCAACAAAGCATACCTATTGGAACTCACCTGCTATGATGAATCTTGAACCAAATGCGCCTCCACATTTGACTGTTGAAAACCCTAAGGAGAGTGATGTCCTACAATGGATTGTCAATATCCAGATCAATGCCACTGATGACTGGGTAAAAGCTGTATCATACCGATTTGATCAAGAAGAATGGGCCACTCTGAAGTATAACTTCATCACTGGATTTTGGGAAAAAACTATTGACCTTTCTGAATTTGATGAAGGCGCTCATAGTATCTCATTCAATGCTACTGACATATCAGGTGCAACAGCAATAGAAACTCTAAACATGGTTATTGACAGACCGTATTCACCCTATATGGGTATGAAGGTGGATGTTGAACGTAAATTAGTTCCAACAGTGAACTATGGGTCCCAAGTGGAAGACAGATATACTCTAATAAATAATGGCTCAGCTCCAATCACTAGTATTGACATTTACCTACCCGATAGATATGAATCGAAACTCCTGTCAATAAACGCCATAGACAATGATGATAATGAAATAGTTCTCGTTCGTCTAGCAAACTCCAATGGCATGATGCGATGGCGGTTACATTTCAGTGACCCTATTGGATATCGAGAACAATACTCTTTCAAGACAACGATGTATATTACTGCCCTATTCTGGTTGTCACTTCCAGAGGAATGGGAATATCGACTTGAATTTCTGAAATATCCACTTCTCTCCTATGTCATTCGTAATGCAAAGTTTGCATTGGCTTTTGAACAAGGTGGTTCTCTGGTACCAAACGAACCCATCCCGGACTCGACTGACCAAAACCTAGCCCCATTCATAGAAATCACTTTCGGGTCATATCTGCGTCTCTTTAACACACATATTGTTGCTGACCGCACGACACGTATTACTGTGGATGCATGGGGCTGGTTATCCTATAGAGAAACAGTCACACTGCGCAACACAGGTGCAGGCTTGCTACACACACTTGAATTCACAATTCCTGCTTATTCTGCAAGAATAACCATATTCGATGAAGTTGGCATCCTTGCGCAGTCTCAGAGACTCATAAACTATGATGAGTTTAACGCATCACGCGTCATCAGGATAAACTTTGATGCTGATAGATTTGGAGCAGGTTTTGAATCAGGATTTAAGTACACATTCACGGTTGACTATATTATTCAAACAAGCAGCTACCAACGTGCTATTGCGGATGGTAATCATGTTGAAATACCAATGGCTGTTTTAGCTGATGTCCTGATCCAAAAACACATAGTGGATGTTGTTATGACTCCATCTGTTTCATTGACTGAGGCAACTGATGGCTATCGGACAATCTTTGGTGTTTTTGATTACACTCTTAGATATACATCATATAACACAACTGGACGAAATCCAATCACAATCGAAGTAGTCTATACTACAACACTTGGAGCAGCAGCAAGACCTGCACTCTTTTCGTTAATGATTGGAATCGTTGGTCTTGTCTATGTGGCAATGAGAAAGGTAGAATTACCAGAAGAAGTCATTGGATCCCGCGACGAGGAAGAGGTCATAGACACTCAACCAAAACAAGTTGGTGCACCTCCTGAACTTCTTAGGGAGTTTGCGAACCTCTATTCAAGAAAAACAGCTCTAAACATGGACTTGGAAAAGCTAGATGCAGGTCGAAGAAGAGGGAAGGTGAAGAAGAGGGAGTATATGATTCGTGAACGCGATCTGAAACAACAAATCGATGAAATCGACAATAAGCTACCAAGTTTGAGGTCTGAACTGGTAGATTATGGAGCTAGATATCGCGATCTTGTTGGTCAGCTAGAAATGCAAGATGAGAGAATCGAGGGTGCCAAGGCCGGCCTTCGCCAACTCCTTCTACGTAAGAAGAAGCAACGAATTAGTCGTGTTGCATTTGAAAAATCTCGACAGGACTATCTGAAGACTATTCAGAAAGCAACAAGTGCTAGTGACCGCATACTATTGACACTACAAGAGGAAGCTGGAGACATCTAGGTAGACCAAATCTACCTAGTCCACTTCTCTGGTGGTTCAGTGTTCCTCTCTGTATTGTACCAGAAAGCAAGTCTTATCAAACAAGATGTAGTCCAAGATTGTCCCAATGCAGGTAGTTTACAATGAATAAAATTGACTTTATCGAACGTGAGAGCATCCGTGCACGAGATTTACTAGATGGTGAATCACGCGCTCTAGAGGTGTATCAATATCTTACAGGGTCTCCCAAAGTCCAGTCATACCTTCGTTCAGCAAATAGAATGGCTGTTTCTAGACTAGGTTATACAGACCATGGTCCAGTCCATGCTGAAGTAGCGACATGGAATGCATTGAAAGCTTTCGACATTTTGGAAGAAACGTTCCAGCCAAATGTGGTAGCAGAAGGAATTGGTGATATAGACGATGCCTGCTTAATTGTTCTCGCATCAACTTACCTGCACGATATTGGGATGGTTGTACATAGAAATGAACACCCGCAAGCGTCAATTAACCTAGCTGGACCAATTCTCGAAGACAAACTCATGGACATCTATAATGATCCAAGCAAAGCCACTGACATTCTCTCCTTTATCTACCACGGAATTTATGCTCACGATGATGATACACAGTGTCTAACCCTTGAGGCCGGAATCACAAAACTTGGAGATGGCTGTGACTTAACGAAGGGTCGAACAAAGGTCCCTTTTCAGAAAGGTAAAGTCGATATTCATAGTGTAAGTGCGATGGCGATTAACAATGTAATTCTTGAACGTGGAGAGAATAAACCACTGAAAATCACAGTCGCAATGGATAACCCTGCAGGTGTTTTTCAGGTGGAAGCAGTCCTAGAGAAGAAAATCTCCACATCTGGTTTAGGTGACAATATCGAGATTGAAGTTCTTGTCAATGGAGACCGTCTCGTTCTCTCTCATGTGAAAAGGTTATTCCGCGTTCAGATGGCTGATGCTGGCGAAGGACTTAGTCCTACAGAGAAATAGTCATAGTTCAGATAGTTTAACGGTCCTCTTCTAGACTACACCATATAGTTTGACCAAAGACACATATCTCATGAAACTGATTTGTTCGTATGGAAATCAGAACTTATCGCCCCGAGGACAAGGATCAAGTCATCCCACTCATCGCAGAATATCGCGTATTCCTCTCGAGCCTAAAATCACTCTCAAAAGAACCTAATCTTGAAGCAGCAAGAAGCGAACTCGAATGCTATCTATCGCCAAAATACTCCATTCACGTAGCGGAAACGAAAAATGAGATTCTCGGATATTTAGTCTGCAAGGTTGAGCAGACAGTTGTCTGGGCTGAGTCTTTATACGTAAAACCATCAGCACGAAGAAAAGGGGTTGGATCTGCCTTATACTCTGAAGCGGAACATCTTGCTGAAGAACTTGAAGAAGAAACCGTCTATAATTGGGTCCATCCAAATAACACTGGAATTATTCAATTCCTGAAGAAGCGCGGTT
>JBHLQJ010000107.1:0-9326 GCA_048884945.1 Candidatus Thorarchaeota archaeon
GGATTTAACGTCATATCTCGGAATTGTTTCCAGAGTTCAACTCATGCCATCGATGGAAAATTATCATGACTCTCGTCAAGTCAACCACCTTTTCTTTAAACAACTAAAAGCATTCAGTTTGAATAAACAAGTTTGGGGCTATTATTGGCCTCATGCAAATGAAGTGGATCCTGAAATAGTCAAAACCTATGATGTTGCTGGCATTAAATATCATCCGTCAATATCACAAATGGAGGTTCACCAAGCCAAAGATGTATTGGATCTCGTTGAAGACACAGGCCTTCCGCTCATAGTCCATTGTGGTAGGAATATCAAGAGTAGGATTGAATACTGTATTGAGGCTTACAAAAAGAGGAACATCACAATTGTTGCTGCTCACCTTGGTGGAGTTTCACCACCATTGATTAGTCGTGCATTAGAGATGTTAGAGAAAATAAGTGATTTTGAAAACTTCTACCTTGACACATCCTCAGTTGATGTTTCAAGGCTTATTGTGAGAGCAATCAATGTAGTGGGGTCAGAACACATACTTTTTGGAACCGATATTCCATTTCATGAGTATCATGTTCTAAGATATGCAATGCAACAAGTTTGGGAACGAGATGATGTGGACATATCCACCCAGGACATGAAGAACATAATGTATGAAAATGTTGAGAGAATTCACAGCAGATAATTAGCTAGGCATTTTTTGTGGTAACCACTCTTCCTCTGGAACTGTACCGATACAACGGGCTGGATTTCCAGCCCAAACCTCTCTCGCTCCAACATTCCTTGTCACAACTGCACCGGCGGCTATGAGAGCTTCCTCGCCAATCTCCACTCTTGGTAGAATTGTGGCACCTCCGCCAATACGAGTACCTCGTCTTATGATTGGAGCTTCTGTAATTGCTTTTATGTCAGGGCGCTTGTATCCAATCTTCCATGTATTCACAGTTGTCACATTAGGACCAAAGAACACATAGTCCTCAATGACGATGTTATTGGTGATGTGACACTGGGAAACGATGCTACAATGGTTACCTATTTTGGCATCGGTTTCTACACAGACACCATTTCCAATAGTTGTGTTCTTGCCAATACGAGTTCCCTCTCTTAGCACAACAAAATCAAAGACTCTACTGTTGTCTCCGATTTCTACATCGTGATAAATTACTGCTGTGTCTGAAATAAACACATTTTCTCCTGTCCTAGGTTTGTCTTTGGGCATTTTCTCCACCTGGCTTTTCAATCAATATTGAATCCTACTTATGGATTACCATATCTAATTATATTTCGTCGAACCTATTTCTTAAATGAAGAAACTGATTTTGAACCTAGTAAATTAGGAAAACCCTTTATCAGTAAGATAGATGAGTCAGCATCTGAGGTACACCATTGAAGAAGATAGCAGTTGTGTTGGGTAGAGGTGGCCACACTGCACAGACTTTTGCCCTAGTGGATTCCTTGGGGGAAGATTTCGAATATATATACATCATCGGACTTCTCGATAGATTGACGCCAAAGCAGATTCGTCTAAAAGGGAGAGTATTTCGTGTTCTCGCGCCCAGGTTGTTGCCTCAAGATTCTCGGCTAATGTCTGCGATTCGTACAATTCTCACGCTCTTCCTTTCATCCATCTATCTACTTGTACTTCGACCGAATTTGATAGTCAGTTGTGGAACAGGAATGACAGTCCCAATATTCTATTCTGCTAGGGCACTTCGTATACCGACAGTATTCATAGAGAGTATGTCTCGTGTTGAGTCACTTTCAAAGACTGGACGTTTACTTCTTGGAAGGGTAAGCCTCTTCATGGTTCAGTGGAAAAAGCTCGCAGAAAAAACTCCAGGCGCAGTCTACGGAGGTCAGTTACTTTGATTTTTGTTACTGTTGGAACAGCTCATTATGACCCTCTAATTTCGAAAATTGATGAATTGGTAGGGAGTGGTGAGCTAGAAGAGCAAGTTGTTGGACAGATAGGTAGAGGTATGTATATTCCAAAACATTTCAGATACTTCCGGTATCTAAAGAGTCTTAGTAAGGCATATCGAAAAGCCTCTGTTGTTGTGAGCACTGGTGGTGCTGGCACAACTATGGAATGTGTTACTCGTGGACTCAAACTTGTTGTGGTGGAGAACACAACACTCATGGAAGGTCACCAAGCCCAACTGATTCGTGAGATGGCATCTCGTGGTCATTTGATTTGGTGTAAAGACCTGAACAATTTAATGACCTGTATAGAAGAAGCAAAGAAGAAAACTTTCACTAAATATGTTACAGACAAGAACTTGGCTGCACCTCATATTAGAAAACTTCTAGCAACCTGATGATGCGATACTAATCTGAATTCAAAAAATCGGTATACTCATTGATACAATTCTTAAGCACCACAGCTTTCGTGATTCTCGTTGACCCAAGATGAAGGAGAACATTGAGCACAATCTAATGATGCTTGTTGAGTCTTCAACTAGAAAGGCAGCAATTGAAGAATGGAAAACTGCTGCTGAAAAACAGGTAGCCCCACTCTACAACTATCGATTTGACCATATTAAAGAGGTGGTTGATCTTGCCAAGTATATTGCAGATGGAACTAATGCGAATATGGACGTCGTCATATTGGCATCATGGTTGCACGACTTGGCAAAACCTGGAGTTGGGGGCATATCAGCGCAACAGCACGGAGTTGCGAGTGCCAAGCTAGCTGAAGACATCCTTTCAGCAGAGGGTGTAGATATTGAGATAATAGATAGGGTATCAGATACAATAGAGAAGCATGTTGGCTTGACGATCAAAGAAGCACTTGAACCGATTGAGGCGCAGGTTCTTTGGGAGGCGGATAAGATCCTTAAACTCGGGATGATAGGGCTTATACAATATATCCTAAATGGTGTTCGAATTGAACCCGGACAAAGTATGGTGCAGATAGCGGAGAGTCTCAGAAACTTTCTTCCACTTGCATCAGATATTGCAGAATGCATGGTGACGGAACGGGGGATGAAGCTTGCTCAGCAGCGACTTAATACTCTTAGAGAAATGTCAAGATGTCTTGATGTTGAGTTGAAACTTTGAATCGAGGATGTGATCTTGTGACTAGTAAGAATTCAATTCAAGGAGTACTCACAGTAGGTATAATGGCAATTGGTAATGAGGTTCTAGATGGTATTGTACTTGACACGAACTCAAACTGGATGGAAACCAAATTAGTTGCATTAGGGGCACAAATCAGAAGACTCGTGTCGGTACGAGATGAAATGGAAGAAATTGGAAATGCTTTGAGATTCCTTCGGGAGTCCTGCAATGTGATAATTACTTCTGGAGGTTTAGGTCCAACTCACGACGACATGACATTGGCGGCTATAACAAAAGCACTTGGGAGGAAAATCGTTGAAAATCGAGATGCTGCAAATATCATTAAGCGTCAATACAAGACACTATATGAAAAAGGGATTGTCGCAGCTCCAGATTTCACTGAATATAGAAGAAAAATGGCTCAATTTCCAGATGGATCTTCACCACTCGACAATCGTGTAGGAGGCGCACCTGGTGTAATGATACATGATGAAAATGTCACCATTTTCTGTCTCCCCGGAGTTCCTGCTGAGCTGAAATTCATCTTCGAAGATTCCGTCATTCCTTGGATAGAGGAAAATGTCGTTCAAAAATTCCATGAACAGATTGTAGAATTTGAAATGAAAGATGAATCTGTATTTGCACCTGCAATCGATTTCGTAATGAAGAAGATTCCAAATGTCTATATCAAGTCACTCCCGAAGCCATATGGAACATCAAAAGGAATCAGGGTATGGATTTCAGCTCGGGGAGATAATGCAAGTGAATTGGAAATGCTTATTGAAGAAACAATCTCAAGTTTAGAGAAAGCCACAGGAATTACTTCTAAACCAGTGGAAAAGTAAAGTAACACATGCCGATAGATATATTCACTTGTTTTGTTCGACTCATCATAGAGTGGAACTGTCATGCAAGTGGAGTTCTCGATTGTCCTTGAGGATATTATTGTTTACTTCATAGCTGTGTTCTATGCTGTAATAATTCTAACAATAGCAGACATAACAAGAAAGAAACGTAATCTTGGTTCAGAGGTGACAAGACGAATTGTGCATCTCTTCGCTGGAGCTGCAATCTGGACTGTACCCTACTACCCTCATCCTTGGGTAGCTACCCTTGTCGCGCTAACATTTGTTATTATGCTTGCTCTTGCAAATACTGAAAGATTCAGTGGATTCTTTGCTGCAATGGCGCGACCTGAGGATTTGGAACATAATAGTGTTAGAGGACCATTCTGGTATGCTATTTCAATAACACTACTCACTGGAATATTCACATTTACTGGTTATTATGAACTCTATTTCATTCCAGCAGCCGCAATTCACATTATGATGTTTGGTGATGGAATGAGTGCTCCAATTGGTATGAAATATGGTCGTACGACAACTAGAGTCATCTTTGGGTCAAACCGGAGTGTACCAGGTACACTTGCAGTTTTCATATTCGGATTCTTTGGTTCTCTGTTGGCATTCTGGTGGTTCGGAATATTCAGTTTGGCTAACCCTGTATTTATAGTAGGAGGAAATATTCTCTGGTTTGAAATGATTGCGTTAGCTCTGGTTGGAGCAACTACTGCAACACTAGTGGAATTTGTTAGTCCCAAAGGGACTGATAATATTACATTACCACTCATCACATGCTTGGTAGTTTTTCTAGCTGCATTTGCGATGGGACTGGTTGTGCTCTAGAATTAGGAGTCAACTACCAACCGGTAATAATATGATAGTCCAGCAGTAGGACTTAACCGTTCCACGCGAATCACTTGACCAGGTCTAGCACCCAAGACACGGGCAGCGGGGTCTCTACTTTGGATTCTTGGTAAATGTGTTTTCTTGATGCCATAGTGCTCAAGAACTAATTGAATCTCAGCCTCTTCAGCTATAATATGAGATGGTACCATTTCATGTCCAAAAAGATCAAATGAAGCATAATGACCTTCTACCAGTTCAACCTTGGAAACTTTTGCGTATTTATTAGATGCAGGAGTGAACCGAGAGCCGCCAACAAGCATACCTCTTTGAGACCCAGTTTCTTCCATCTCCTTAACAATCTCTCTCACCAATGCGACACCGATAACCTTCTGCTCCTTTAAGATCCAGACAACATACTTACGCAAAACATCCTTCACTCGTCTTGTTGGATGAAGCACATACCGATCATCATACTCGAGAAGCTCGGTAGTTGCGAAGCCTCTGAGTGCAAGTAGTGCTCTAGTCTTCATAACAATAGCTGGTATTTCAGGTAAATCAGACAATGTAGAAAACACCCGTGATGATGACCCGATTCAAAGCCTTTGATATAAACATTATCAAAGAATTGAATTTTGCCATGGTTTGAAGCTTAACTCGTTGAGTCAACTACTAGGCGATAGTAAAAGCTCTGACCAGCTGTTGGACTATTACGCTCAATTCGAATGACCTGACCTGGTCGTGCACCTAATACTTTGACTGCGGGGTCATCTCTATGGATTCTAGGAAGTTGATTCTTTTCAATACCATAATAATTCAGAACAAGTTTCAGCTCGTCATCCCGTGCAATGATATGTGTAGGTACTAATTCATGCTCAAAGAGCTCGAATGACGCATATCCGCCCTCAATAAGTTCAACTCGTGAAGTCTTGGCCATCTTCTTTGCAGCAGGAGTGAATCTAAGTCCTCCAACGAGCATACCTCGTTTCGATTCAGTTTCTTCCATCTCGCGAGCAAGATCCTTTATAGTAGCGACTCCAATAACTTTCGATTCCTTTAGAATCCAAATAACATACTTTTGGGTTTCTCCTTGAACTTCTCTAGATGGATACATCGTATATTTGTCATCATATTCAAAAACCTCATTGACTGGAAAAGATCTCAAATTAAGGAGACTTCTTGTCCGGATTACGTTACTAGGTAGCTCGATCATTACTAATGCACCCCAAGAAGCGTTGGCTTCGCCCCTCTAGAATCAATATAAACATTGTCAAGTGTGAAAATAGTATGACAGTTTACAAAAAATGGTTCACTACCATTTTTTGAAGTATAATGTTAAGAGTCTGAAATGTTAATTGATCTTAATCGCCTTCATAAAGTCTCATAGGTTGGTTGCAACAAACTAGAGTTCCTACTCCAGATTTCTGAACCAAGATAACTTGTTGACATATATCACAAACGTATATTCCGCCTTCTTTCGCCATGTTGTGTGTTCCTCCAATATTGACTCGAAAATTCGTGAAATGGTGCGATTTATGGCTTTCTGACAATGTTTTTAATGATTTGAAAGACTCCTACACGTGCACGCTTTTACGAGATTACTCTTTAGCGACACTCGCTAAAGACTCAAATACTGATAAAACCTTCAAGCAATAATACAGGTAAGAGGCGATATGCTTGGCCGGTATCACAAAGGGAATGATTGCGGACGTTCATAAGAAGAGGGAGATTCGCCTTCCAGAAGATTTCTTCAAAAATCCTGAACTACAAGATATGAAGGCGGCGATGGTAATCTACTTCGAAAGGTCAGGGGAAATTCGTCTTATCCCTATGACGAAAGAAGGCGGAGCTCGAGTAAGGCTTGAAGTCGAGAAAGTCAATCCAGCGCTGATGCAGACAATGACTCAACTTTTCAAGCAACATGATCTCAAAGTCCTGTTCACGACAGGGTTCTGCTTTGAGCAAAATCGTTGTATCTATGAAGTCTATTTTTCAGCTGATAATATTAAAGATAAGCAAAGCACAATTAGAACGACCATTGAGAGCATTCCAGGCTTATACGAGAGTGAATTTGAGATACTTGAGATTGGCCAAGAATGGTAGATACATTCCTTTCATGATTTGGAGTCATATAATGGACAATGTCAGCTTTATATGATTCGTAAAGCTACATTCTCCTTAGATGTAGTTTCTACCACATCCAGTTTCACTTTGAGTAAAGATTCAAGGTACCCTCGGATGAAAGGAGCTGGATAGAACGGACTTCCAATAACAATTAGATCGTCATTCAGAGTAATCGAGCCCCATCCATTTTCTTGGAGAAGTTTTAGAACCAACTCACGGTTTTCCTCACGCGTTGGGTCACTCCCATAAAATAAACGAACAACATCAGCAATTGGAGATTGGCTTCCGGCAGTTTCTCCAAATTCATACTGATCGGTTGGTGTAAATTTAGAGAAGAACAAAGATGAGAGTGTTTCAGACTCGAAGACAGCTCTAAATGAGCTGACATAAACGCCTCGCTCATTCCATTTGTGGACTGTGAAGTCCAAAAACCATCGAACTGCATCCTCTATGAGCTGAGCTCGGGAACGCCCTACCCTCTCTTGCACAAGATCATCAATCCGATTGACCAATGATTGGCTCATTGTGACACTGATGATCTTTTTCTTGTCAGAATCATCTGATGACATTAACAATGCCTCCTATCGTGAACCCGGTTCTTTCTCCTATGAACAAATATACACTACTAGAAGTGATGTAATGCTACTATAAGAACCCTTTGGGCAATTTCAAGGGTCCCCACAGGCAAACCTTAATCGATATAAATACTGACCTCAATAGACCATTTATGACATATTGTGAACTCTGGTTGGAATCTAAAGGTGGTCTATCACAGTTTCGAGTTGCCCTACTTGTTCCAGATGGGTTTGAGTTACCTGAAGGTTTCACTCTTGCAGATACTCAGCATGATCCTGACAAGAAATTCTATGTTTCAGAATGGCATGATGGAATAATCACAGCCAAAAAAGCAATCGACACCGCGGCAAAGTTCTACTCTGACCGAGATCTTAAATTCCTCTATTTTAGAGAGATAAGGAAACCAAAATAAATTAGAAAAACAAGAAAAGAGGGGTGAAACACCCCTCTAGAATCATGTCCAGGGAACTAGTCCAACTAGCGCGGGATTGAGGATAACTATCACTCCAACTGCAATTGCTGCAAGTCCAACAAGCACACTCACTGGTACCGATGCGAAGACTTTGCCAATGAGCTGAATCAGTTTGATTATCAGCCCACCAATGACGTAAGCCACGCAGAATATTATGAATCCAATTACTAGTAAGCCCTTACCGGATGTTAGCCAAACAGCTGCATCACCGATAACAGGAATAGATGGATTCGCATATGGGATCAAGAATGTGTAAATTGTTGCAGCTCCAAAGACCGCAACTGCTAGAGCAAACACCAAAGCCAGTGGGAATTTCGAAAGGACTCTCATTACTAATGAGAATCCCATAAGGAGGAGAACACCTGCGACTATAGTTGCTGCCGGTTGTGCAGTCCAAACAACATATCCAACGAATATGTCAAGAATTCCAACAAAGAAGCCAATGTAGGTTCCTACAGCAACGAGCCCATCAAAAATGGTACCCAGCAGTGGAATTGGGTCTGTGATATTCTCCAATAGCCATACGGCAAGGAGGCCTCCAGAAAGAATTAGCGTCCATGCTAGTATCCAGTCATCCTGGAAGAAGAGCATGATTTCTTCTAGTGTCCAATCAAGAAATGGGATTTGAAGCATATTTACACCTCATCCTAACTATATCGGCAGTAAGCATCTGGGCAAATAAATTATTCCTCATCCTCCAAAACCCATCATTATCGATGATAAACCAAAAGATATCCAAAACAAAAGCCCGCACATAAGTCCTATTAAAACTGGACGAGTCCCGCCGACCATCCTTGTATTCTGATATCCGGTGGATAGTGTTGTAATTCCAAGGGTGACAAGCAATGGCAAAATATCAATGATTGTTATGTTTCCAGGAGTCCAAGTTGGTCCTTGAGAGAGGAGCGAACCAATGAAGAGGAAAGGTGAAAGCGAAGCAAGCATCCCTAAAACAGCAGCACTTGTGATAGTTAGTAAATATACCTTCATTCTTTGAGCAGCGATAATAGAATCCCTTTCCTTTGCCACAGAAGATCGTTTAACAAGACGAGCTGCTATTCTTGATATTCGTTCTCCAGCAGCTTGGGCAGAGGTCTCGCACATGATGGCGATCATGTTCAACATTTGAGACACTCTCTGTCCCAGAGCCGCTTCTGATGCGCGAGCTAATGCTTCGGTAATACTTGCATTTTCATGATATACAGCAACAATCGCAATTTCAACAAGTTTCTGTGTCTCAGGCTCTAAGTCATCACGAATCGAGTCCAAAGATACTTCAAGTGTATCACCAGATTTCAGACGCTCTCCAAGTAGGATAAGGAAATTTAGAAACGCATCATACTCGGAAATTATTTGCTTCTGTGAGGGAGCCATAATCGAGGTTTCTCGAGGCCTATCAAAATAAGCAGAAAATTGCC
>JBHLQJ010000108.1:0-9303 GCA_048884945.1 Candidatus Thorarchaeota archaeon
TCTTCAAGACTTGCTCTGCATCTAGCATATACACCTTCGCACAAATAGATTCCAGTCCTCTCTTGATATCACCTATCTCAGGATAGGTTAAGTTGCCTGAGGCGACATTCGATGGTGGTATAGGTATCACGCTTACGATGGCTACTGTTTTCTCTCTAGCAACACGTAGGGCCGCCCTGAGAGCTTCTACTGGTTCGAATCCGAGAAGAATGTCTGCTCCTCCTCTTGGTATTAGAGGACCCCAGTCTCTAGTACCAATTCTAATATGTGTCAGCACGCTCCCTCCTCTCCGAGAGGCACCGAAGGTGTCTCCGACCACAGGTCGCAACCCCTGCTTTATTGCGGCTTCTGCAATAATTCTGCCACAGACAAGGTTTCCTTGCCCTCCAACACCCGCCACTAAAATTGAGTAGGGTTCTCTCATCTCACTCTCCCTCCACAATGGCATTGTAGGGACATACATCAATGCATGCACCACATCGAACACACGCATGATCCAAGACGACAGGATAGCTGGTAGTCTGGTTCCAAATCAAGGCTGGACAGCCAAAATCTGCTGCACAAATCTTGCATTTCTCTCTCTTACATTGACTCTGGTCTATTTTAACTGAAGTTGCCCCAACAAATCCGGGCTTCCTCTTCACTTCCTCAAGTCTGCATATACTGTTCAGCAGGAGGACTTTCAGACCGTTCTTCTGCACGGTTGAATGCAAAAGGCTGATCATGGATTTGATATCTGTTGCATCTCCAATGGAGAACAAGTCTGGTTCTACAGCTTTGACAAGATTTTCTATCTGAACTCTCCGTAGATTCTCATCCTGAATATTCGAACCTGGATGAACCTGATACCCAGTCATAGCTGTTGTGGCATTATCGAGAATCACAAATGTGATGTCTGCGTTTTTGTGCCTTGCATTTACAAGTCCGGGAATGCATGCGTGAAAGAATGTCGAATCACCAGCAACTGATACCACCTTAGAATCAAATCCAAACCTCTGGAGTTGACCAAGTCCACTACCAACGCCAATGCCCGAACCCATAGCATGCATTGTGTCCATTGCCTCATCATAGAACACTCCGAGAGAGTAGCACCCAATATCGCCAGCAACCACAAGCTTGCCTCCTAACCTCTTCTTCACTGTCCGTACAGCCCAGTAGAAGTTCCTATGAGTACATCCGGTGCAGAAAGTTAGTGGTCTATCGACCAATAGATCTGTCAAGTGTGAATCATTTTCAGTTAGTTCCTTCTCTTCCCTCCCTGTTAATCTCAAGAGTCCATGCAGTACAAGGTCAGTATTCGTTTCTCCATAACTTGGAATATGGCCTGTCATCTTTCCGAAGAATTTTGGAGTTTCTTGCAGTTCTGCAGATAGTGACCTGATGCTTTCCTCAATGAATGGGTCATTTTCCTCAATGAAAAGAACTTGATCCGCCCTAGAAAGAAGTTCAACAATTTTTCTCTTTGGTAATGGATTAGTGGTTACCAGATTCAAGTGGCTTATGTTGTCGGACGCAAGAACATGAATCGCTTCCTTTGCATAGAGAGAACTTATCCCACATGAAATCACCAGTAGATTACTATCTTTCATGTTTCTCTCAATATTATATGGTGAATTCTCGAACTCCTCTGCAATCTCTTCTATCTTCTTTAGGAGGTCTTTATGCCTAAGGTGCGGGGAAGGTACGTTGTAGAGATGGTCCTGCAAATCGTGTGTCTTTTTTGTTTTTGATGAAATCTTCCCGATTTCTACGAGCCCTCTCGAATGTGACAGTCTTGTTGTACTTCGTATGAGTACTGGAATCTCAAATCTCCTAGAAATGCTGAAAGCATCTCTTGTCACATCTTTTGCGTCCTGGTATGTCGATGGTTCTAGGAGAGGAATCTTGGCTGCTTTTGCATAAAATCTTGAATCTTGCTCATTACTAGAACTGTGTCCCTTCGGATCGTCACACACAACAATTACTAGCCCTCCGTTTCCTGACCCGGTCAGATTGAGATTAAGGAGGAAATCCGACGCAACATTCAGACCCAAGGACTTCATCGAACAGAGAGATGGAATTCCCACCCAACTTGCTGCAGCAGCTGATTCCATAGCAACCTTTTCGTTTGTAGACCATTCAACATGAATATCGTACTCAGCGGCAAAATCAAAGAGACCTGTAGCAATCTCAGTTGAGGGGGTTCCAGGATATGATGCGCAAAATCCAACACCCGCCTCTAATGCGCCTCTTACAATGGCTTCATTTCCACTCATGATGGTACTTCGCTTGGATTTGCTCATTCTATCCCTCGCGGATTATGAACCAACGACGCATCACAAAACACTTTCGACTTCTTTTTTTGAATGCTGAATACCTTACGGTAAGATAAAATAAGCCCACTTACTCCTCTGTCAATGAGCATATATGCCTGAAGAACGAGAAAGCAATAATACGACGAAGAAGGTCACTTCACTCCTTTCGATTTCGCATGATAAAGATGTGGATGGACTGGCTTCAGCCGCCATTGTATGGAGGTACGCGAAGGAAAAGGGTCTCGACTTCAAGGCAATTCTTACAGACTATGGTTCTTTTGAGCAAGTTTTCTCCTACATTGCTAAACAGAGAGATACCTTGATCATCATATCTGACCTTGGAATGGATGATTCAATAATTGATATGGTCCAGACTGGACTCACAAGAGCTATCGCTCAAGACTGTCGGGTCGTGTGGTTGGATCATCATCAATGGCATGATAAATCGATCAAAATGATTCTCTCTCTTGGAAACAAACCAGTTCTCAAAGTCAATCATGAATTCTGCGCTGCAGAGATTACACATAAAGTTCTCATGCCTCGTGATGAGGTTTCTACTGAACTTGCAAGAATTGCACATGATACAGACTTCAATCTTCGAGAGATTGAAGCAGCCAATGCTCTCACCGATGCAGTTAGCGTCATCCGTTTTGGAGCAATTGACAAAAAGGAAGATGTAACAGATGCACTTTATTCTGTTCTCACCAAGCTTGCTGAAGAAGGGATGAGCGGAGTCTGGGATAATAACTCCCGTAAATTCAAGGATGTGCTTCTAAATCAACGAGTTGAATATTATCGAAAAGAGAAGACGAAAAAGATGAGAAAAGCTCTCGCTGGCCATAGTGATCAAATAATTCATGGGAAATTGGTTCGTATAGTGGAGATTCCAAGTGGCCTCACATCAACCGACATGGGGACTTTCGCATCTGATCCTGAAATCTTGACCTCTATCGATCCTGAACTGAAGGTTGCAGACCTCTTACTATCACTGAGTCAAGGAGGCATGCTTGGATTCAGAAGAGGGTCCGATGGAGTGTTGTGCAATGTTGCTGCGAAATTGTTCAATGGGGGTGGACACCCATACGCAGCGGGTGGTGAGTACGGCCTCTACGAAAGCTTTCAAGCTGTTTGTGATGATATTTTCGTGACCCTATCGAAAAGCAAAGACTGGATTTCCGAATCCTAAGTTGTCTCCTTCTTCATCACTTGCTTCACCATATCTAGCACATCTATGCCTGTTTCCCATAAATGGTCAAAGGTCTTAATAGCATCATCAATAAGCCCTGGGTTGTAATCCCTATGGATTACTGCTGCAACATCTGATTCTTTAGCATGTGTAAGATAAAGGAGCATCTTATCTTCATTAAGACAGACTATTCTGTAGGTATTAATCGGCTCGCGTGTTAATTTCAAATGGATATTACCAGTCTTTGTTGCTTGTTCAAAGATCTCAACCATTGGTGCCAAATGTCGAGCCATCAGATTCAAATCAAGATTCTCTTGTCCAACCGGAGTCAGGAGGCCTTGGACTTTAACCCCTCTGAAACCCGCTTGAATGACTTTTAACTCAGTAACACCTCCGGGACCGAGCCCTTCAGCTAGAGTACTTGCATGGCCTAGAACTCTGATTCGATCACCTGTTTTTGCATAATCCGCAAATTCTTGAATTATTGCGCTTCGAACATTCTCTATTCCTTCAACAACTTGAGATTTATCGATTGACTTAGTACCCAAGAGTTGTTTGTGGAACATCAATGCGAGTTCTTGTTTCTTGATTGATTCGAGTCGGTTGAGTCTTGTTGTTACATCCTTTTTCCTTAATAGGCTTTCAGACAACTTGCTCTTTCTTTTTGCTTCAAGCGCCTCTACAACACTCGAATCTGTTATTGTGTAGGTTCTAGGTGTATTGATTACGTCAACTATGATGAATCCATTTTCTTCGAGACTGTTCAGTCGTCGATAAATATAGGCTTTAGTATACTTTCTACCAGCAATTAACTCAAGACTAGAAGCTATCTCATTGTAGTTTGTAGGCTTACTAGTACCTCCGGCAGCAATTAGAACTGCCTTAAACACCTGCATTTCACTTGATGTTATGTCCACTCCAAGTTTCTCTAAACTAATCTGACGTTTTCTACTAGGCACTTAATTCATCCCTCAAAATCAAGTATATCTTGTCCCGCTACATAATCTTGGTCGAAACTATCAATCGCGTTATCAACTAAATCAGGATTTGCATCTCTCGGTAGCCATGTTGCAGATAAGGGTCTTTCAGAAACCACGAGTACTATTCCTTCGTTGTTTCGTGCAACAAATTGGTAGGTCGCATCTTTTCGGGGAAGAATCCTATAACCAACAGTGCCAAATTCTTTTTTCCAATTCAAAATGGATTGTTTCATTTTTTCACGTATTATTCCCTCACCCCTATCATAATCAAGAGCTCTGAATTCAACACCGCTTTTGACAAGTTTTTCAGCATTCGCCACTCTTTTTGAATTCAAATAATTCCCATGAGAAAGCCATTCAAGAGTGATTCTTATCACGTCTCCTCTCTTCAGGTTCTTGTACACCTTATCATCAAGTAGCCTTAGGATATTATCGAAACCTTGTGCAAAGATGGATTTCTCAATCTTACTTTTCCCAATGGAAACATCAATCAAGTGCGACGCTAGAGCATCAGAACTAATTTCTGAAAGCGCTGTCACATCGGAATCAATCTGCTTCAGCTCTTTCTTCATATCTAATATCTTATCATTAACAATCCTTTCTATAGCTCTTTCGATAGTTTTGACACTTGAGTTGTATCCGTGCTTTCGACCACTACTATCAATCTTCACAAATCCCTCTTTTTCAAGCCATGAGAGGCTTCTATAGATTAGAGAATCCTTTCCCTTTCTTGTTCCTTCATCTTTTGCCAGTTGCTCACGTAAAGTTACGAAATCGATGAACTCTGTAGGATCCCTCTGAGCTTTTAGAATCGCTCCAAGAATAACCATGTCCTTTCTTGTGCTATCCAATCCAATAATTCTAAGCACTTCTTCATGTCTTAGTTCAGTTTCCACCCTCCATACCCCATTTGATTATTCTATGTTTTCTCGACTGGTAATCTTACTAATTAGTCCTCCGGGTTCTACACCGAACGCTTGCAGATCCTTAGGTGTCATCTCAAAGAATGATTTAGCTTTTTTCCATTCTCTATCAAAGGCTTTCACAGCATTGTCAATTAGATCTGGGTTGAAATCTCTCGTTATCCATGTAGCCGTGACTGGGTCTTCAGCAATTATCAACGCCATGTTATCATTGTTGATGCTCACTTGGTTGTATGTCTTTACCCCCTCATAGATACGAATATCAAACTTTACACCACTCTTTCTGATTTCATGAAGATGACGCATGACTTTGCCAACCTGATCCATATTGAATGAAACATTGGGGGCCAACTCTTCTATTTGGAATACCTGTGTTGATAGCATGTATCTCACAGCAACGCCCCTTTGAGCGACTTCAACAAATCTCATAGTTCGATCCACCGCCCCTTCAACGAATGGGCCTAGCCAGAGCGCGGTTGCTCGAATTATATCTCCTTTCTTTGCGACATCTAGCATATTGTATTTGAGAACCCTGTGAAGCTCATCAACGCCTCGGACAATCCTTGAACTGATTTTTTGTTGTGCTCCAGTCATATTTTTGATAAACTCTTGTGCAATATCACCACAATCAAGACTTGCAACCTCCTCGATTGTTCTATCAATTCCATTTTTTTGAGTTTCAAGTTCACGTATTCGCTGGCTTTTCAACTGTTCGAGCCCCGCCATCACCGTGTTGACATCTGCAATGTACTTCCTGCGATGAGCTGAGGGGTTCTCCACACGTACTAACTGGGCATCCAATAATGACCTGAGAACTCTATGAACCCATGCCTTTGAGAGACTAGTTTCTGGGTCTTCTTTTAACAACTCATCATAGATCTCTGAAAATGTCAAAGGGATTGGTGGGTCTTTCTGGAGTTTGAGGATTATGTTTAGCAGATTCATTGATCGGGACTTCTGTCTATCTTCAGCTACAAACCCGCACAGTTCAAGGGCTTTTGAAATTTCATTATCGAATGACATTAATCACACCCCTTCAGTCATCCTTGAGCAGACCACAAAATCTCGTGGTTTGCTAACTTTATGACTGTATACAACCGCACGATATATAAATACGCTTCGCAATATGTATACTAAGCAGCTGTCCGCTGCTAACTCCGGGTGGATGCTTCACGGTAATCCACAACGGGCATGGTTACAGGGCATGCCGGTGAGTCCCATCGGCCACGAAGCAGGGTAGCGCGGGGGGTGTCCCCTGCTTCGACTCCATGATTCTCTCTCACTTTTTTTAAACGCCGCTCACAGCGATGGCTCGAAGGTACCCGACTCCAATTCTTGCTACCATCGGGAGAAAGTCCGTCATAAGAGTCATTATAGTGCCAACACTTGCATGTCCTTGTATCAGTTCGTTCAATGTCTTGGCATCAAGCTGGCTCAACACAACTTCTGCTGCAGCAATCGGATTGTTGAACATTGAATATTTAGAAACAGCCCACATTCCCTTACCTGTATTAGTGATGTTAGAAGCCATTTTTGTCTTTCTATAATCCTTCTCATACTGATACACACTGTTCTTAGAGAAATCTCCAGTATCAACCATTCTTTTAGCATGCTTTGCTAGAACTTGACCCGCGTGGAAGCTTGTTGTAACCCCGCCGCCAACGATTGATGATACCTGTCCAGCTGAGTTTCCAACGAGCGCAACTCCTGCATCAGTGAACCTCGGAATTATTCCTGCACATGGGACAACACCGCCATTCACAGAAGCAATCTTTGCATTCTGAGTTTCAGGGTGGGTCTTCATGTACTTCCTGAGGACATCCTGCATTGGAGGCAGTGCCTGCCAGTTCGTCTTCGATGATGGCACTCGACCTATCCCAAGATTTGTTTCAGTTTCAGATCTCGGGTACAGCCAAAGGTACCCTAGACCTACATCCTTACCAACAAAGAAGTATGCAACATCAGGATCTATACCTTTGCAATTCGTGAGCTTGAATCTGTACCCATAGCTGAGTAGCCATTTTGGATGTGTGAAGCCTGCAGTTTCGGAAACCCGACTGAAAGAACCATCTGCTCCTACAGTCAAGCTGGCACGCTCCTCTT
Source organism: Candidatus Thorarchaeota archaeon (assembly GCA_048884945.1). GTDB lineage: Archaea > Asgardarchaeota > Thorarchaeia > Thorarchaeales > Thorarchaeaceae > SMTZ1-45. The sequence goes on from JBHLQJ010000108.1 coordinate 7,487, forward strand.
CACTCTGATTATATTTTACACCCACTACGGAGCTGGCCTTTTTCACAACAGAGTTCACTCGTGCCTTGTATCTAAACTCTGCACCATCTGAGAGTGCGCGGTCTCTCATGAGCTCTTGGCATTTGTCTTCGTCAAAGAGATACGAGTTACCGAGGAGCGTTCTATCGACGATAATATTTGCTCCTGTGTCGAGACTTTCCCCCACAATCGAGGAGTACTTGTTTCCAATGTATTCCGAGTCTGGCTTGACACGCAGGAATTTCAAGGCTTTATCTGTGACCAACTCACCCATGAGCGACTCACTGACACTTTTGCGTTTCTCAAGGACTAGTGTCTTTAATCCATAGTTGGAAGTCTTCTCAGCTGTCATGAGTCCAGCTGGACCAGTCCCTGCAATAATCACGTCATAAGTCATCATCAGGATGCTCCGTAATGCTACTCAAGTCGACTTTGCTACATCTATATCTCTTTCTGAGTGGTCCTTACATAGCCATATAGTTATAATACAAAGTAAAATCAATGACGATAGTACGTCATTAAGCAGGGTCGAGAATGAAACCCAAGTCCATAGCCTATTCCATGTATCTCATATTATCAATAATGGTGAGTCTTACACTAGCTGCTATCCCAGCTATCCTTCTATTTACAATTGTTGTTCAAAACTTCACAACCTTCCTTGACACTATTTGGCCATTCTCATTTATTCATAGTTTTGTGATTGAGAATTTCTCTCAATGGGTCCCAGATTTTGCACTTGATTATTGGTGGTTGATAATACTCTTCGTGCCTCTAGGTCTGATATGTTACGCAGTATTTCTTGCCTTTCTAATGCTTTTCTTTAAACTCTCACAAAAGGGAATGCCCTTCTTAGAAGATGGGTACTATGAAGCTGAGTCTGAGGCTTGGCTGATTTACGAGTATTTTGAGGTGTTCTATGTCCTCTATCCATACTTTGCAGGATTCTTCAGCATCTTCTTTGACACAAAACCACGCCACCAGGCTTTTGGAGCAAAGATAGGGAGGAACACGATAGTAGGCAATGGACGTCTCTTCAATCCTGAAAGAACGGTAATTGGCGATAACTGCTTCTTCGGGTATGACGCTATCCTAAGTGGACATGTGTATGAAGGCAGACGCCTATACTTGAAGACAGTCAAGTTAGGAAATAACGTCACAGTCGGAGCAAACGCTGTGATTTTGCCTGGCGCAGATATAGGTGATAATGTCATTGTGGGTGCAAACTCCGTTATACCTAAGGATAAAGTGATTCCACCCAACACGATATGGGTTCACGGCAAATCGATTCCAAGGGACGGCTATCCCATGGTTGAAGAGCTGCATCAACCGATCGGAGGCCCGACAGTAATCTTCGATAAGATAGAGAAGATGAGCGAGAATGACAAAGAAGATGAGGAAGGCACTACCATCCCTTCCAATGGTGAGAGGTTCTAGCCGAGATCCCAAATGGTGAATATATTGCGACTCTTAATGCTTCACTTGGAATCCTTCTGGTATAGTCTAAACGAGTCCAATTCCGATGACCGCACGGAGATTGGTGAGTCATTACATGTTTGGATTCATTCAGAAAAGGAAGACGAAGAGAATAGGTCTGGAGTTCTCAGGAAGATGATGAAGAACATTCGTTGGCTCGCACAGAAGATTAATTGCAATAGAGTGACTCTTCACTCGTTCGCTCATTTAGATGATAGCAAATCAGAGCCTGAGTTTGCTGATTCCCTAATTGAAGAGGTTGCTACAAAACTTCTGTGCGAGCCAACGAATGTTCTTCATCATCTTCCTGAGAACTCCAGACCTAT
>JBHLQJ010000109.1:0-9094 GCA_048884945.1 Candidatus Thorarchaeota archaeon
AACGCAGAAATGTTTGAAACAAGAAGTGAACCTTATGACGACTGATAAGATGGCTACAATCAAACGAACAATGAAACTCTATGTCGCAGCACTATCAGACGCAGCAGATGAGATTGGACTTGGACAGGTGTGTATGGATCGGGGAATTACCCCCCTCACAAAGAATAAACGAATGGCTGGATTTGCCCGAACTGGGAAATTAAAACGCTCTCCTGCAAATCGACCATACGATGAGAAACAATTGGATATATTCATGAGTCTTGGAACTGAAGCCTCAGATGGTGATATTCTGGTCATTGATATGGCTGGTGCGAATGATTGCTCAGCTTGGGGGCAGATATTAACGAAGATTGGAATAGAGCGTGGCGTTCGTGGAGCGGTTATTGATGGCACCTCAAGAGATATCCATGATATTGATAAATCGAATTTTCCGGTTTTTGCACGTGGTCGTCATCCTGGTACTATGAGGGGGCGTTTGGATATGGAATCTGTTCAAAGTCCCATCGTATGTGGCGGAGTCACTGTGAATCCCGGGGATCTAGTATTTGGAGATGGTGATGGAATTATTGTAATTCCTGCAAATCGAATAGAGGATGTATTAAAACACGCAGAAGCGGTTGTTGCAACTGACAAATGGTGGTCTGACAAATTAGATGAAGGTAAAGACCCACACGATCTTCACAAAGAGCGACCAATCCCTTAGCTCTAATCACCGCAAGGGATACACCCCTCTCTTTGCTGCATGGTCATAAAGCTCAAGGATTTTTTCGGGGGTTGATTCTGGTTGTATATTATGTGCTGGAGCAAGGATATAGCCTCCTCCAGGTGCCAATGCTTTCAATCGCCTATCAACCTCTGCTCGAACATCGTTGAGTGTACCTTGAGCCGACATCGCGTGTTGCAGGTCTATACCCCCATGAAATGTTAGCATACTTCCATATTTCCTCTTGAGCTCTGCGGAATCCATCCCCTTTGCTAGTGGTTGGATGGGATTTAGGATGTCAACATCCACCTCAATCAAGTCTTCTATCATAGGCTCAATCGCACCACACGAGTGGTAGAGAATTTTAACATGAGGTGCTCTTTTGTGAATATCACTATAGATCTTCTTGTGTCTGTGTTTTACCATTTTTCTATATATTCTTGGATTGATTAGGAGACCATCTTGATGACCGAGGTCATCACCAACTTGCACAATGTCCAGGTACTCTCCAGCTTCATCTAAGAGGACTCGATTCATCTCTAAAGCAAGTTTCATGCTCTTATCCATCATCGCTTCAGCCAAGTCTGGTCTTCTTAGTAGATCGATTAAGAACTTGTCAAATCCTCGCATATAATGAGCAACAACTTCGAAAACTCCCCATGGTCCTCCAACCATTCCTACAACGGCATAGTTTGTTTTTTCATGTAGATATTTAGCCCACTCTCTTACTCCATCCATTCTAGATGGATCATCTGGATCAATCCACTCAAAATCTTCTACTTGTTCAACTTCTGTGAACTCTGCCCAAGGATAATAGGTAACTTCGTAATAACCCCCGATTACCTTCATACCACACTTAAACTCTGTTTCAAGAGAGCCATCCGGAAGCGACTGAGGTTTAAAACCATCTGAGGCATTCATATACACTCGTCTAAAATCCACATTCAATCGTTTCAACAGCTCTTCTGATGTTTTCCATGACGCCATAATTCCCCATTCTTGTGTTTCGGGAGCTGTGATGCCTAAATGGTCTCGTAGGTTCTCATATGCTTGTGGAGTAGTCCAGTAGTCCATTGGCACTCTATCTGGTTCCTCGTGATTAACTGCAGAATGAAATCTCTCCCTAGAGTTCATGTTCATTCCTATTCCTATAATTTTTCTAATCTCTACTTAAATCGGGTTCAGACCGTAGTCTTTAATTAATCGGTGAGCAGTACTCTGGAAGTCTTACACAATTCCGGTGTTATTGGAGTGTATCATGATGGTCGATACTAAGAAGGTTACAAGCCTTCTTCAAGAGGTTGTGGGTCCGAATCGAATCACCGATAAAAACTTCGACCTGATTCCATACAGTCGTGACCTCAGTCCTGCAGAGCAAAAGATGCCAACTCACGTTGTCCTGCCTGAATCTAGAGAAGAGATTCAATCGATTCTTAAGATTGCAAACACTCATGAAATTCCAGTATACATACGTGGAGGCGGCACCTCGCATTGGGATGCTTACCTTCCGCAAGAACCTGGAATCATGCTTGATATGGGCCGATTAAATAAGATAATAGAAATCAATTCGAGAGACCTTGTTGCTACTGTCCAACCCAACTGCACATGGGCAAAATTGGATCGAGAATTGCGAAAGCATGGACTAACCTATCTTTGTAGTGAGGCTGGTGGCCCCGCAATGACAATAGGCGGGTCTGTCATGAAAGCAGGAGGCGGGCCTCACTCAACAGCCAAGTTTGGTTTCCATGGCAACCAGGATATAATCTCTTTAGAGATGGTCTTGCCAAATGGAGATGTGGTACAAACTGGATCTGCAGCTTGGCCAAGCGCAGGGAAATTCAAACGTCAATGTCTAGGTCCTGACCTTGCTGGTATGTTTATTGGTGCAGAGGGAATCTTGGGAGTTTGCACTGAGCTTACTTTACGGGTTCGACCAGTGACTGATATCTCTGAAAGGTTAACTGCTACAATGAAGACGCTTAATGACGTCATTGAGTTTGGTCACTTCATCAACCGACATATTGGTGATGAGTACATGCAAGGCATATACCTCTGGGTCGCTCCAACTGCACCTGATGTATTTTTCTTAATGATGGATGTTTTCGGATATGAACGCGAAATTGTTGACCATCGGAAGAAGATGATAATAGCGAAAATCAAGGAGCTTGGTGGAGAAATAGGAGACCGAGCGCCAGCTGATGATTATTTCGGAAGAATTTTGACAGGATTGACAGACCTTTTCAATACGGGGGTGTGGCACTTCTTTGGTGCAGGGTCTCTTCGGATTGATGATATAACCTTCTTGTATAAGGTATGGAAGGAGGAACTCATAGAGAAACGAGGATACACGAAAGCAGGTTTTGGTGGACAGATTCTACCAAGAGATTGGTTGGCTTTCATGGTGACCAACTACAAGGAACCAGAAGAATGGAAAGAGCTAGTGAAGATAGCGCATGAGATTGATGAAATAACTCTCAATGGTCCCGTGGTTCCTTATGGAATTGGCGGACGTGACGGTCTCCGAAGGTTCGTTGCCGAGCGAGATACAGGTTACTATAGATTGCTTAAGACACTCAAGAAGACCTTGGATCCAAAGAATATCCTGCAACGTGGAATATTCATCCCAGAGGAGGAAATGCAATGAAAATTAAGCAATACAAAGACATGATTTATGCCTGCGGGAGATGTGAGTTCTGCCGCGGATTAGACTACAATGACCGATGTCCTGAAATTTTCACACAGCACTGGGAATCCTCTACAGCAAGAGGTAGAATGGCGATTGCACGGTCAATCCTTGAGGGCAAGCTGGAATATTCAGAAGATCTTGCAGAAAGAATCTTTGGATGCTTTATGTGTGGAAGATGTAGGGAGGAGTGTAAGAAAGCGGCTCAAATTGATGTGATCGAGATTACAAAAGCTATGCGACAGGACTTTGTTGAACTAGGCATAAAAATCCCTGAAGCTGGAGCGAATATGGCTGACACAGTTGCATCATCGGGTAACATCTTCGCAGACCCCGCTAAGGAACACACCAAGTGGGCTACAGGGCTTGAGTTCAAAGAGGGGTCAGGAACTTTATTCTATCCGGGATGTTTAGCAAGTCATCGTTTCAAGGAGAAAACAAGCATCCTTGTCCGTTTGCTTCAAGCGGCCGGGTATAATTTAGATTTCTTGGGTGATGACCAGAAATGCTGCGGTACTCCATACTGGGTAACTGGAGTGATGAAGGATGCAAAGAAGTATGCAAAAGCATACTTGAAGAAATTGCAGGATCGAGGAGTCAAGGAAATCATAACTCCTTGTCCTAGTTGTTTTAGAGCATTTGATGAAGAATATCCTCATCTTCTAGGTTTGGAAAAGTTACCAATCAAAGTACGCCATACGAGTGAAGTATTGCATGAGATTGTTCACCAAAAGAAGCTAAAGTTCAAGAAACCTGTGAAGAAGAAAGTCACTTATCATGACCCATGCGAGATAGGACGCTATCGAGACATATACGATTCGCCACGAAAAGTCCTCGAATCAATCCCTGGATTAGAATTCATTGAGATGCCAAGAAATCGTGAACATGCATTCTGTTGCGGCGGCGGCGGAGGATGTAAAATTATGTTTCCCGATCACTCCCAGAAAGTATCGGACGAACGAATCCTAGATTTCGTCTTAACTAATGCTGAATTGATGACAACCATCTGCCCAGCCTGTGAGATGAATCTAACGCATGGAATGTATGAAGCTGATTTAGATATTAGGGTCCTAGACATTGCTGAAATTATGGCTGTTTCAGCGGGGATTGTGGACTCTGAAATATTAGAATCAGATTATTTTCCTGAGGATTGAATGAGGGTGGTTTCCACTCTCTCTCTTCTTTTTTAACCGCCCACTGCAGCAATCATAAAAACAATCAGATCGCCTTTGGAGAGTTTTGTCTTCTCGCCTTTCCTAGCAACCATGTTCATCCCATTGACTATGACCACTGTGTCCCTTCGTAGGACTCGCTTTTCTTTGTCTTCAAGATAGACTTCAAATCTTTCACCATATTCTTCATGAAGCTCATCAATCAGATCTCTCACAGTTGCATCTTCACCTGTTTCAAATGCAAATTTGTCGTGCTCTGAATGTTTGAGACCTTTATTCATGAGTTTCACAAAGACTTCTGTCATTTCTCTAATTCACCACTATCTCGAGTTCATTATGCAAAACAACTCAAATTAAGTATGTCGAAGGTGTTTTTTTTTTAAAAACTCAACTTTAATCGGAAATGTTTATGTAGTTCACAGATTCTGTACATGTTTTGAGGTATTCCGCTTTGACTAAGATGTTGGCTGGTATACTTTATGGTCCAAAGGATTTACGTCTGGAAGAGATTGACCTCCCTGACTTGCTACCCGGATGGGTTTTGATAAAAGTCCGAGCCGCGGGCATATGTGGAAGTGATCTGCATCTTTACAAGGAAAAGACATTCATCCCAATTTCCTCCGTCTTAGGTGAAGGAAAATATGTGCCGGGTCACGAACTTGCTGGGGAGGTTCAAAAGGTTGGTGAAGGAGTTAAATCTCTCCAACAGGGGGATCGGATAGTAATTGAGCCAACAATAAACTGTGGAAAATGTGACTGGTGCCATATTGGATTATACAATCTCTGCGAGAAATCAGGATTAATTGGTTTTTATTATATTGGAGGTATTGCAGAGTATTGCGCTGCACCTGAAGAGAAGTGTTTCAAAATCCCTGAGAATCTTAGTTTTGAAGAAGCCGCGACATTGGACTGTATTGCTGTTGCTGCGAGAGCTGTGAGAAGAGCTAATATTTCCGCTGAAGATAGAGTTGTTATTCTTGGAGCTGGGACAATAGGTCTTTTTGCCTCTCAAGTTGCTATAATTGAAGGAGCAAGAAACGTCTACGTGACTGGCACCCATGACTACCAGCTTAATATGGCCAAGAAATTTGGTGTCACTGACATAATCGATGCACGTAATGAGAATCCTGTTGAAAGAATAATGGAACTTACTTCTGGAAAAGGGGTCGATAAGGTAATTGAAGCAGTTGGAGGTACTGCTCCAGTGCTTGAACAGGGAGTTGGTATGCTTAGGCGTCGAGGAACATTAGTAGCTACGGGCATTTTCCTGAAGCCAATGCCTATCAATATGTTCTCGCTTATTACCAAAGAAGTGACGCTAACAGGTGCTTGGGGATATGCATACTGGACTCACCTGAAAGAATTCCAGGTGTCTTTGGATTTATTGGAAAGCGGAAAGGTTAATGCAAAACCTCTGATCACACACAAATTCCCACTTGAAAAAGCCTCAGAAGCCTTTGAGGTTGCTCTAAATAAAGATAAGGCTGAATCCATCAAAGTCCAGATTGTTCATTAGATTGAAATGGGATGCAAAGACAATGGCAAAAGACAAGCTAACTTGGGATTTATGCAATGAACTTGTTGCAGGAGAAATCGCGACACGATGCTTGATAGTATCATATCTGATTAACAGGTTGCCTACCAAATATGGTGATGCCATTTTGGAAGACATCAAGAAGGCAAACTATGATGCTGGATATGTTGCAGGTAGAAATGCTGCTAAAGCAATCGGAAAGAATGATTTAGTTTCTCTTGGCGAATTGTTTGGTAGCACTAAAGTATTCAATCCTGAAATCGTTGACATATCTGAAGATCGAGCTGTCATACATTGGCGTAGATGTGCAGTGCCAACCCTAATCCCAGCTTTAAAGAATGAAGGATTATCTGAAGACTATATTGAAAAAGTGTGTCCAATTCTAGAGCATTTTGATAATGGATTTGTTGAGGGCTGGAATCCACAACTCCAAGCTCAGACACCTCCAGAAGTTGGAGAAATGAGCCTTCAGAAGGGTGGTAACTTCTGTACTGTAATTATTTCCAAAAAAGAAAAGTGATAACCTAGATTAACTTCCGGGAGTGTCTACGTCTTTATACCATTTTTTCGATGTCCCTACTTTTGCCCTCATTTTCCATGACGTGCTTTTTGGTTCTTCATCAATTCTCTTGATGAGTTTTTCAATTCTCTTACTCACAAGATCTTTCTCGTTTTGCTCAAGAACTTCGAATTTACGCATTAATGAGTCTACTTTCTTGAGATTGGTCGTTACCGTATAGTAAAATCCCCATTCTGATGCAAGAATCTTGGAGATATGCTTTGCATTTATTGTATTATCATCTGTATCTCCAAGTTCATGAGCTAGTAGCAGTATCGTAGTGTCAATGATATCTTTCTCGCTTATTTTTACAATCTGCATCTTTTGTAAAAGCAGTTCAGCAAGTGGTACCGTTGGATTATCAATCTCTAACCTTTTCTTGTAATCGATTTTATGGCACATTTCTAAACGATCAAGAAAGACATCAATATGTCTTCCATCTGTTTTGTGGGTGAAAATCATTCTTCCACCGAGTGCAAAGCTAAACGATAACATCCTTTGTGAATAGTTCTGGCGTTCAAAGAACCTTTCAATCTTGGAAGTTTGCTTCTCATAAGCCACGAAATCAATATCAGTAATGAACCTTCCAAGTTTCTCATGCAGATACGCATAATCTGGACTGTGAAGATGAATTGCTATGGCTCCCATTAGTCGAAGGATGATTCCCTCCTTGTTCGCTTCTTCTATGATTCTCTGTGCTTCACGAACGAACTCTTGCTGTGCTTTAACATCAAAATCCATAACAAACCCTTCAATAAACAGACATTTTCATCTGAAACTTCTGAAACCTTTAAATATCTATTTCGGCCGCTGCTTTAAGAGGTTTAAACTTGACCCGAATCTTCTTTGCTTGTGATGCACATGGAAGTGTTCCAGTGCAGAGAAAAATGGTTAGGGTGCATGAAGCATACAAGTGCGACGTTGTCATGATGTGTGGGGACCTGACTGGAAAAGCTGTTGTGCCTATAATCGAGGAGAAACCCGGACTTTGGTGGTCTTCTCCATGGGGCACAAAAGAGAAGTACAAATCAGAAAAGGACTTGGATCGAGCCAAGCAGATTTATGAGAAAAGAGGATTCTACTGGTTTATTGCTACTGAATCCGAACTCGAGGAGCTACAATCTACTCCGGATAAAGTAACAGCATTATTCAAGAAACTGATGCTCAAGCGCATGAAAGAATGGCTTGCGCTTATTGAAGAAAAAGTGCCATCAAACATCATGGTTGTAGTCAGTCCCGGTAATGATGACGCTCTTGACATAGATGAACTAGTTCGCAACAGTGATAGAGTCATATATCCCCTTCAAAAAGTAGTTGACATTGATGATTCTCATCAAATGATAACCTGCGAGTGGGTTAATTCAACTCCTTGGTCTACACCACGAGAATGTCCTGAGGAGGAATTACTAGAGAAGCTCAAAAAAGAGTTTGGCCGTGTAGAGTCATATGAACGACTCATTTGCAATTTCCATGCTCCTCCGTATGGAACAAGGATTGACTTGGCACCAAAGCTGGATGAAAAAGCTCAGGTCAAGGTTAGATTTGGCTCTCCGGACATGGTCCCGGTTGGTAGTAAGAGTATTCGACAGGTTTTTGAAGAATATCAACCTCTTCTCGGGTTGCATGGGCACATCCATGAATCAACGGGTCTTGAACATATAGGCCGCTCATTATGCATCAATCCTGGGTCTTCATATACACAAGGAATGTTGAGCGCATTTGTAATAGACCTGCCAAAGAATCCCAACGATGAAATAGTAGCTATCGCTGCATCTGCATAAATCATTGTTTGGAGATTACGATAATGTCAAGAAAGGATAGACGCAAACGAGCAGAAAGCCGAAGGGAGTCTGGCAGTGTAAAAGCCAAAGAATCTGATTCTGATGACATAAGGAAAGCAATCTATCATATTGATGCATATAGATCCCACATTTACTACAATCTCAGCTTTGTGGATGACATGGTAGAAAAAGGGACACTCGGAGAATCTTTTGGTAGGACTTGGAAGGACCTTAGAAGAAAGCTGATTAAAATGGCTAAAGCAGCTACAAGCCATCCAGAAACTATCCGACTAGCAAGATACCAATCCTATACAGAAGGAATATGGCAAGTCGCAGTTCCAGTAATTTTTGTCATTCTTATTATAGGATTAATCGCGCCCCAAGCTCCAATTATTGGAATGATTGCTCCTTACATAATGGTTTTTGCTTTCGCAGCTATGATTATTGGTTTACTCGGTAGGTATATTCTGGGAGCACGAATAAGTCGCCGCATTGACAAATACTTCATCGATAATCCTGAAGCTCAGCAAATGCGATCAGATGAGTTGAAATTAATAATTCAAGATCTCATCAACCTACTACGACAAATTTTATACTTCGAAGATGAAGAGCCAAAAGATCACCTTGTGGGTGTTGGAATCGTTGATTATGATAATGTGGAG
>JBHLQJ010000110.1:0-9075 GCA_048884945.1 Candidatus Thorarchaeota archaeon
AGGGACAACTCTGTGGTCGGGAAGAACAATGCCAAAGGAGTCTCTAGAAAAAGAACTTGAACACATCCTTAGAGAGGACTTGCTTGTTGCATGTCAATATTGGTCAATCGATGTAACAGGAAAGGATAGTGGATCTTCTCTGATTAAAATGCTTGCTGAAAGGATGAGAATGCCAGAAGAAAGGAAAAGAGTCTTTGTTACATTTTCTCCGCTGGAGCGCGACCTTCTTGGCATATTGACCCTTAGTGGAGGAGCCATGAGCTATGATCGACTCAAACCTTTTAGAAAAATATACAGCTATGGTCAACTAAATCAAACAGAGAGAGACCTTCGCAAGAAAGGTATAATCATCAGAAGAATGATGTCTCGTTTGACTGAATTTGGCAGAGAAGTCGCTGAATTCAAGGTACTAGATTTCTTCATCCCGCATTTGAGAGACCTTTTCGAAGCAAAACCAGAACCTAATCGAGAGGAACCAAAGAGAGCAAAGAATATTGAAAATGATCGAGACTCCCTACTCATGGACATACTCCTTCTTGTGTCATACCTAGCCAAGAGAGATGTCCATTTGACAAGTGCATGGGAGTTTCCAAGAAGAGAGATTGATAGTATCAAGGCATCAATGTCTAAATCGACCGACGAGCGTTTTGAGCTAGTACAAAAGATGGCTCGGAAGATGGGAGCCTATGTAGTGGGAGAAGGTGACAGAGTTCAACCCTCTAAAATTGATCTCCTTTTTTCTGGAGGATATCATCATGTTGCTCGTCGACTCCTCCTATCTCAGCTTGGTAGAACAAGAGCTATCTGGGCCACACCAGATCAACCTACTGAATATACACTCAACTTGGCTATTTGTAGACTTAGAGAAAGCTCACCAGATGAGTGGGTAAGTGTAGAAGAACTAAGAGATTGGATAAGGAGTGAGTTATTCATTGAGAATCAGGAGTTGAAATGGATTCAGGTTGATGATGATAGGGTTCAACTCTCACTTGAAACTCCAATTCTCTTAGGGTTAGTTGATGCAGCCTATAGAGGGAAGAAATTACTTGCAGTTAGACTAACAGATGTAGGAGATATTGTGCTCAAAGGAAAACCGCATAAAAAAGCAATAGGCAGAGACTTATTCTTTGTATTGCCTAACTTCGAAGTCACTGTCTTTAGTACTGAAATGGAGTATCATAAACTCTATCGTCTTATGCTTATCACAGAGCCGGTCCGGACAGATGTGGTAAGCACATTCAAAATAACCGACAAATCTGTTTTTGAAGCAATAGAGATAGGTCTGCAGGAAGACGATATACTTGGTTTCCTTGAAAAAGAGAGTAGTAAACCTATCCCACAGAATGTCGTTAGATCAATCACAGATTGGACATCACAGGCCACATTTACAACGGTAACAGATGTCACACTCTTTGAAACCCAAAGCGAGCAAGATCTTGAAGATTTATTGTTACTCCCAGACTTCACAAGACAGATAGTTAGAAAGGTTGGACCCACAGCTGTGATAGTAACTGGGAATATCGAGGAGCTAAGTGCAAATCTTCGGAAGCATAAGTGTATGGTTCGGCGAAAGGTTGAAGACGATGTAGTGGCTTCTTCGCAAGACTCCCTAGTTGCAGAGCAATTCTTGCTCTTTGGTGAAGATCAGGGAGTTGAGGATGTACCCAATCAATGTGAAGGATGTCCTGCTGTTCCATCATGCAATAAAGTTATTCGAAAACGGAGTCATGCAAAACGGGGGGTGTAAAACTGGCTAATCTCGTGCCCAACGAGTTAGTGGGCCATTTCTTTGGCGTAGGGAGTCTAGGTGAACCAAATCCCGCTGTACCTTTAGATTATGTAAAGAAACTCAAACTTCCTTATGCCTATAGTATACCTACGCGACAAGAGGAAGATATGATAAGACAATTTGCAGTTCTAGTGGAAGACTTTGAACAATTTGGAACCTTTATTCTTGATGTGGATATTCATAGCTATAGAGAAATGACAGGTTCTGATGAACCACTAATGATTGACAGAGAGCATGGTCAGAGTTCCTATCTCATGACAGATGGATTCACCTACTCATTCTTCAAGACGCAGCAAACAGCCCCAGCTACAATGTGCTATAGTATTAGAGATACAAGTGGAAAACAACATGTTACAAGGAACATGTTTCATTTCTTCCACAAGCTTATGATAAGAATTGCAAAAGGACAGGTTGAACATTTTGGACGCTCATGTGAAAATCTAATACTATGTCAAGACGATCCAGGATTGGGACACGTGTTTGAGGCTATTAAGAAAGAAAAAGTGCAGGGACTGACTCTTGATGATATTATTCGAAAGACAGATGATGTCTACCCTGATTCAGTCATTCCTGCGTATCATTATTGCGATGACTGGCGTCAACTGGTTCTTGATGGTTGGTATCCACTCTGGGACAGCAGACCAAAGTTGGTTCACATTGATGTGATTCGATATCTCCCCGAGATTGGTCAAGAACAAGCGGAGAGGATGAATTTGTTCATGAAACAGGGAGGAGGCCTTGCACTTGGAGTGTTGCCTAATACTGATGACTCATTCTCCAAGCCTATCCTTGAAACACTTCAATTCAATCTTTCTCAGAGTTTTCGCTGTTTGAATGATAATGGTGTTGATTTGGATCTTTTGAAAAGGAACACTATGGTTTCAACTCAGTGTGGTCTTTCAGGTGCTAGTCCGGAATTGTCAAGAAAGATTCATGAGGAGAGCTCTAAGTTCAAAGAGATATTTCTTCAAACTATTGAATCTTCGAGCTAGATAGCGTAGCTAAAACAATTGAATTAGAATGGCCAAGATAATAATCTAGGAGGAATGTGTGGCTGAATGAAGCCAGGAAACCATATGTTCATTATGGGCAATAGCGGAGTAAGTAAGACTACGGCTGTAAGCAGTAGGGCGAAAGTCAGGGTGTGGACTGACGTCACATACGTATAATATGGTCTAATATATGAGTAGAATGAAAAAGCTGGAATCGATAGAGCAACCATCGCCATTATCTCAACAGAATCAAAGAAGAAAGGCATTGACATTGGCCAGAGAAAATAGAAAATCCAAGTAATCTTCTCGCTTGATGTTTCATGATGTGCAATCTTATGAATACCATCCACGCCTTGTGCTAGGAAGAATACTGGGATGAGAAGCCACCACTGAAGGCCAACAAAGAACATTGGGCCAGCATAGAAGAGAAGGTCCCCTGTGCTTTCAATTCGTTCCCAAAATGGATTCCTGCTGATAAATTCAGTCATCTCTGTCATATAGTAGCCGAGCATCTGAAACGCGACGAGAACGGGTAATAAGATAAGTGAAAATATAATCATAATCACAGCAGCTTTAGGGAGTTCGTGGATTTTGCCTTCATGATAGTTGTCTAATGGATAGATTCCATGTAGGGTAAATGCTGCAATGAATACCAACAACCCACTTGGGAGAAAATACAATGGCTGAAAGATATACTGGAAGATTCCAAATCCTTGGTACACATTTCCAACCAGCGGACTGAATGAAGAGTCCAAAACTGGAAGGAAATACCAAACTCCAAAGACCACTAAGAGCTCAGGAATTAGCATCTTAAGCCTGTAGTCTTGAATGAACTTCATTACAGCACCAGGCTCTTTGGCTTGTTCTCCCATAATTGCACCGACCCTGTATTAGTTGAAAGTTGGTTTTCGTGATGCTAAGTCATCGTCTTCTTCACGCAGCTTATGTTGGAATGGTCTTCCTTGACCATAGATTTCAGGATCCATATCCTTGGTCTTGTTCATAATTGTGAAGAATCCCCCAACTTGAATGGCAACGGACACGAGTGAAATCAGAAAAACATCAGTAAAGTATTCATGAGAAAAGAGCTGAAAAACCCAAATTGTCGGGTAGAGTATAACTTGAATTAGGATTCCAAGTATAAGTGCCAACACCCATTTGTTTGTCCAATTTGATAAAGCCATTTGATACCAACTTCTTGGTGGGTTCTATTCGGTTTCTGAGCCTGAAAGTCCAATAATTAAAGGTGTCTATGTTATCTACTCACCTTCATACTTGTTCTGTAATTCCGTAACTAGCAGTTTAGCTAGACTTCTGAAATCACTCATAGAGATATTGGGAACACTGCTTGTTCGTTCAGGAATATTGAATCTAGCAACAATCACCATGACATCCTTGTCCATTGAGTACTCAAGGAGAGCAGGATATCTGGTTCCTATTCGAAATCCATCTTCATGAGGTTTCACTCGTCCACCTTTGTAAATAGTTCCTACCAAATACGGATACGCAAAACCACTATGTGAAACTTGGACTTGAATCTGAACTGTTTCAGGAAGACTCTGGACATAGGCTTTCACTTCGGAATCAAGAATGGTCTGTACTCCAGCACGTACACCAAGTTCAACATTCACGCCAGCTCTGACTCCAGGTACAATTGTTAATTCGCGTGCAAAATTATAGACGTCTCCTCTCAAAGGCCGTTTAAAGAATTCTTGGGCATCAATTGATGGTATCCTGAAGCCGAAGGCAAAACCAACCACTGAAACAATGCTGTTTTCAAGAGTGATGAATAGAATAGGATCTAAGATTGGATTGAGAAGGACTGTGCTCCAAGTTTGGGATAATAGGATTAGACCTCCAAGAATTAGGATAAAGATGAGGGAACAAAAACAACTCATCCAGTCACTCGGGTGTGAAAAGAACTCTCCATATGCGTCCTCGTACTCGTCCACCATATTCTCATAATCACTAAAACTCACCCAGGTCTTTTTCTTCTCCCATTTACCAGGGATATAATCGATGGCCTTCTTCGAACCGCCACCAAATGTTAATGAAATAAGGAAAAGAGCTGCTGGCATTCCCACAAACACTACAATCCTATAGAAGTTACCAGGGTTCATGTAATTTACAACAATTCCAACGACCGTGTATAGAACTGTGAAAACCACAAATGCTCGGTTAACACCGCTCTGCCGGCTATAATCAATGATTGTTTCTTCATTCAATCCAAACTATCCCTCATCAAATTCAACGCTCGGGTAGTGATAAGCTCTACGATGGTTTATGATTGTAGGCATCATCTTGACGTTTCAAATAGTATGTGACCTCTTCAAGAACTTCTTGTAAGATTTCATCAGCACCTTTTGAAGAGACATATGTTTGAAGAGTTTTGTGAACTAATTGTGCGAGCTCTTTGAGAGAAGGTTCTCCCGCAAATTCATCTATTGTGTGTGGTTTATCTGAATCATCCAGAATGAGAATTGCAGCAACTTTCAGAACTTGACCGGATTCATCCACAACACACTTAATCTTTGAAACACTCTCAATGCCTTCAATTCGAGAAACAGGACTTACATCACGAATTGTAAAGTATCCTCCAGCTTCGCCAAGCGACAAATTCACTCCACTCCATGAGATGCCAGGAGTTTTTTCCATCAATTCAATCCATGGACGGATGGTTCCACCAAAAACAATTGGGAAATAAGGAGTAGCCTCGTTTGGAATATAATTGAACATTATTGATGTACATATGAGACCAAAGGTGAGAACCAGGAAACCAAAGATGAGTGGAGACGCGGCAATTAGAAAGATGTTCGACCTCATGAGTAGAAAAGGAACTGTTATAGCTATTACTGATAGAATGATTGCTAGAATGATTTGGTAGTAATCAACAATTGAGAGAAAGTTCCGATATTGACTTCGATATTGCTTCATCATATCTTCATATTCAGATAGAGTAATCTCTTGTTCTCTGAAATTCCATTTGGGCTCGTTAAATCTTATCTGACTCTTCATTCTCCATGCGACAATAGTAATGCATGGGATTATACTCACGAGAACAAAAATTGCCCATGTAATCCATGTAAATGGTGTTTCATACAAAGGAAGTAGTTGCACTTGAGCAATCTCAAAACCCATGAAAGACCATATAATGAGAATTATGAAAATCAGGATTTGGTAACTAAGAAGTGATCCAGTTGTTACAGGACCTTCACCCAATTTTATCCCTCTGAATAATCGACCTCAAGCGACTTTAGAATATTGAGAAGTTGTTCATTCACGCCGCGCGTCTCTAACCATTCAAGAATAACGATAGCCACAGCATTTTCAAAAACTGCTGATATGTCCTTCACACCCGGATGGTTCACCTTGGATTTTGCCGGAAGTCTAACATAGTATCCTTTTTCATCTGTACCTATGAATTTACGGAAGTTGCGATCTGTGGATACCCACCACCAAACAACTTGTGGAATGCTTTCATATTCATGAAGTCTACAGAGTACTCGATGGACAGCATGAAGTTCCTCCGACCATGATTCTATATACGCGTCCCTTTCAATTCCAGAGATTCGAGAAACTACCCTTGGGCTCTCATAAATCTCATAACCATCCATTTCGCCCTTGTCAAACACCACACGAACATATGACAACCCCGGTACTTTTTCTTGAGCTTTAGCTAATGTAATTGCTTCCCTCACAAGAAGTATGTCAAAATCAACAGATGCTTTGTTTGATGTTGCTAGTAATGCACCAATTGAGGATATAGCAAATACTGCAGATAGAGCAAGTGCAAAAATCCAAACTTCAAGTCCACCTAAATTTGGACTTTCAATAAAGATGAAAACGGGAAAGCCAGCCATAAACAAGAGTAGCCCAATAGGGATGAAGAAAGTCCAGTAGCTGCTCATCGACACCAACCGCCAATATTTGCGATGGTGATTCTTGACAAGTGTTTTCGCATCATCAATCGTCAGCTGAACAGGCTTTACAGTCCAGTTGGGATCTGCGTAATCAATCGCGGACTTCTTTCCATACCAACCAAGATAAAATCCAATAGCTGTGACTAATACCGGTAGGCAAATGAAAAATAACAGGATGGAAACCCAATCCCAGGTAGATGAAGGAAGAAACAGGTCTGCGATAAAGTAGCCTAGAATGAATAGCAGAAAAGTACCAAGAATTATGGATGCATAAATCCTTGTCAAAGAATTGTAGGTTATGATACGCTCTGCCATCTTGACTCCGCCTAGAACAATAGGCTCTTTGTTATATGCTCTTTAAGGTTGCTGATGATTCAGATGAGATGCAAATATTTATAACTCGAAACACAGCTGAATTATTAATTATTGTTAATTTTTTATAAGGAGATGAAATTTCATTGATGAAAATAGGTGACAAAGCACCCGATTTTACGACGACCACTGAAAGTGGGGAGAAATTCAAACTCAGCAGTTACAAGGGAAAGAAAGTCTTTCTATACTTCTACCCTAAGGACAATACTCCTGGTTGTCAAGCTGAGGCATGTTCCATCCGTGATAGCTACAATGTATTTGAGAAGTCAAACATCCCTGTATTTGGTGTCAGTGGTGGAACAGAGAAATCGCACAAGAGTTTCAAAGAGAAGAACAATCTGCCCTTTCCCCTGCTTATGGATGAGGAATTCGAAATCGCAAAACTCTATAATGTGTACCAAAAGAAGAGCATGTATGGGAAAGAGTACATGGGTATTGAACGAACAACTTTCCTCATAGATGAGAAAGGAAAAATTGAGGGGATTTTTGGTGGCCCAGAGGGAATCGAGAAGGTCAATACCAAGGACCATGCGAATCAGGTCATCGGGTTCTGGAAACTCAAACTGTAGAGGGACCTGTTATGCTACAGATTGGCGACGAAGCTCCAGATTTCGAAACCGTAGACGACGAAGGTGAGAGATTCAAACTCAGTGAATACAGAGGAAAGAAAATAGTACTCTATTTCTATCCAAAAGATTTCACACCCGGATGCACAGCTGAAGCTTGTTCTATTCGTGATAGCTACCAACTATTCGAAGGGTCAGGGATTCCAATATTTGGAATTTCAGGAGGCTCCGCTGAACTCCATCAGAAATTTAGAGGGAAATACAACCTCCCGTTCAATATCCTGATGGATGAAGATCTTTCTATAGCGAAGCTCTATCATGCATACAGCAGGCTGGATATCCTTGGAATGGGTGTCAAACGAATAACATATCTAATCAGTGAAGATGGAAAAATCGAAACTATCTTTGGAGGCTCTGAAGGACTCGAGAAGGTGAAGTATAGACAGCATGCTGAACAAATTGTGAACCATTGGGGACTGAATCTGTAGTATCAGTATTTGGTCCGAATCGGTTTTCCAACACTGCTCATGTAAATGACGCTCTCTTTAACTATATCTAATCCCAATAAATCATTCAGATAATCATCATAAAGGGCTCCGATCTGGCAACTCCCAATCCCAAGTCCTTCCGTAGCCAATGCAAGGTTTTGAGCTATGTGGGCTGCATCAAGGAAAATGTAACGATATGCTCGCTGGAGGTATTTCCATTTTGACCGCTGAAAAATCGCGCTCCAGATGAAGACCACTGCCGCATGCTCAGCAATCTGTTGGTCCAGTGCGCCTGCTTTCACCTCGCGTGAGAAATCACCAAGCTTGAGGAGATCGAGCTGATGAGTTTCAACATCATAGTGATATAAGCCCTGTTTCAGACCATCAACTCGATTGATCGCAAGATAGGTTTCGATGGGGTAAAGCGCACCAGCTGAAGGAGCAGTTCTAAGTTTATACTCACCAATTGAAGCAGTGATTCCTTGAGTCGCCCAAAGAAGTTGTGAGAGATCTTCAAGACTGAGAGGATCTCTCCGGTATGCTCGAACACTTCGCCGTGTTTGCAATACCTCCCAAAGAGCAGGTCCACCTTGTACAACTGGTGAAGGAAGGCTAACCTTCTCGGCTCGTGGATATTTCTTATACGTTGGCGGTTTTGTACTCCAGTCTAGTCTGTGCGGTGGCAGTTTTCCACGTTCATACTTTGTAGCACTATGAAATTCATCACCGACTCCGGGCATACTAATCTATAGGTCATTTATTTTATCAATGCAATGATGTGGTTTCTTGTTTTCACCAGAAAGCATAGACTTTAATCGGGGGTTTGAGCAGCCCCAACCTGCGTGACGTGCTAATATAGCTCGTCTGAATGAGGCAAAGGGGCTCACATTATGTCTGAAAAAAAACTCTCTGTTGAAGAGTTGAAGAAGAAGGCTGAGAAACCCGGAA
>JBHLQJ010000111.1:0-1348 GCA_048884945.1 Candidatus Thorarchaeota archaeon
AACGACTGTAGTACGAGCGCTAGCAGATCTTTTGCCTGAAGTAGAGGTTGTAGTAGGATGCAGATTTGGTTGCAATCCTAATAATCATGACTTCATGTGTGAAGAATGTAGAACTAATCTCGAGGCTGGGAAGAAGCTTGAATCTGAATCAAGAAAAATGCGGGTTGTGAATCTCCCGCTCTCAACAACTGAAGACCGATTGATTGGGGCTCTTGATATAGAAAGAGTATTACAAGAAGGAATTCAAGCACTTCGACCTGGAATTCTAGCTGAGGCTCATCAGAATGTCCTTTATGTGGATGAAGTGAACCTACTTCCAGATCATCTCGTTGATGACCTCCTAGATGCAGCAGCAACAAAGATCAATGTAATTGAACGTGAAGGTATCTCCATAGCTCATCCCTCAGATTTTGTCTTAATTGGTACAATGAATCCAGAAGAAGGTGAGTTACGACCACAGCTATTGGATAGATTCCCACTTCATGTTGCTGTGGGAAGTCACCATTCAATTGAAGAACGAATGGAACTTGTCAGGAGAAATCTTGCTTTCGAAGAAGATCCTGAGAAATTCAGAGATGGCTGGGCTGCTCACCAATCAGAGCTTCTTAACAGGATAATTCAAGCTAAAGAGTTTCTCCGAGATGTGGTTCTTCCTGATGTTAATTTGAGAGCAATTGCAATGGCTTGCGATGCTCTTGAGGTTGATGGAGTTAGACCAGACATCATCATCAGTAAGACTGCAATCACAAATGCTGCTCTTGAAGGGCGCAAGCAAGTTACGCTTGATGATATGAAGCTTGCATCACAACTTGTACTTAGTCATAGGACTCGTCGTGGTGGACTCTTGGAACCACCATCTCCTGAAGATGTAGACCAAGCGATTACAAAAGCTGTAGATGTAGCACAGAAAACAGAACATCGAAAATCTCCCACCGAGATTCCAGAAGAGGATGATGATAAATCCGGTCCACGTATTAGCGGAGGGCGATTTAGTCGAGGGTCTAGATTTGCCACTTCTGGAAGACAGGAAGGCAAAAAAAAACTCCGGAAGGAGTGAGGAGTCCTCATGGCGATCCAATTAAAGGAACCATCATTGCAGTTATGATGGTTGTTTTCTTCATCTATGTTGCATGGCTCTTTGTAAGTCCTATAAACTGGCTCTTTGGAATTCCAATTTTTCAATTCCCCTCAGTCCCTGCATTTATTATTGATAATATTGTCATCGCTCCTATTCTGTGGTATCTAGTCCGAAAATGGCTCGATGTTATGACTCGTAGAAGTAGTGGACCTGCTGCAGGTATCGATACTGTGGAACCTGGCGGTGGTAGGCCAGAACCAGGGCTGCGGC
>JBHLQJ010000111.1:1358-9047 GCA_048884945.1 Candidatus Thorarchaeota archaeon
GGGTCTTGCAACAAGACCTTATACACCTCAGACTCCAGACATGGTATCTGGACCTAAATCTGAAATTAGAGAAGCACCATTTGGCTTAGATGATTGGTTCTTCGTGAAAATGCCTGACATTGACACGGGCGAAGAACTATTCGATTTAGATATGCTACGAAAAAGGGCAATGATTCGAGCTAGGGTTTCATCAGGTGGATGGATTAAGAAAAGAATTAGCTCAAGAGCAGTAGGGTCTCTAAAGTCCTCTGACACCATAAAATACGGTAGACCTGTTCGTTCAAGAATTCCAACTGGAGAAGTAGGAAGTATCCATATCCCATCCACTATAATGGCTGCGATCGCACGTACTGGGAGGAAGTCTGATGGTTCAATCAAGATTAAGAAGACCGATCTTCGTGAGAGTGTTTTTACCGGACGCACCCCACTGACGATCATTCTTGTAATCGATGTAAGTCTCTCAATGAAAGGTAGTATGGAAGAGGTTCGAGAATTCATTGAGAAAATAGAGAGTGAAACAAGAGGATCAAAAGATCGTACTGGGATTGTAGCTTTCAAGGATAGTGGTGCAGTTGAGATTCAAGCACCAACTACCAATTGGAACAAAATCTACAGAGCTTTAGGACGTCTGAAAATCTCAGGGCTCACACCTCTAGCTGAAGCTCTCAAGAAGTCTCTTGAAACTATTCGAAGAGAACGCATGCGAAACAGCGACATTGAACCACTTTTGATATTAGTTTCAGATTTTTCACCTAACATCCCTCTTGCCCAATCTGCTGGTCCTGGTCATAAGCGATATACACCTGTTCAAGACCTTGTTCGTACAGCACGATTAGTTAGGAAGGCAAAAGTTCGGCTTGCAGCTGTTAATGTCGATCCTGAGCAGTCTAACTGGCCTCGTTTCCTGAAGCGTCCTTATCATGAAGCTCTCGAACTAGCAGCTATGTTGAGGATGAAAAAAGAGGGACTGCACGATCCCATAGAAACCATCCTAATGGTGGATGAATTTAGAAAGACATTTGGTGCATATCTTGTTGCTAGAGCTGCTGGTGGGCATGCCTACCTATCTCGCGAACTACTCAAGGAGCCCTCGATTCTCGGAACACTTCTCAGTGCGAGTCTTTCTCGGACTCGCCTTCGCGAACAAGACCTCCGCCAAGTAGAAGCTTACCTTCCTTGATGAGAATTTATAACAGTGCCACTCTCGATTATGTTATTAGTAGGAAATCGATTTCTAAGATGCGCACAAGGTCAGATTGATGCCTGGTGTCATAGTGAGCGAGGAGAGCCCAATATTGGGTTGCTATGAATCTGCTTTTCATGCATCAGGCACATGATCTGTGCGCACCTCCTATGAGGTGTATATTAGAATGCTTGTTGGAAAGGTTCCATCTGAAATCCTTCAGAGAGTTATCTTTACAAAACTGGGTATGACTGATCCTGATGTTTTGCTTGGACCTAGCCTTGGTGAGGATGCATCTGTAATTCGTATTGGTGATAAGGTCATAATTGCTGCGACAGATCCAATAACCGGTTCAATATCTGATGTTGGGTGGCTTGCAGTCCACGTTAACGCAAATGACATTGCGACTTTCGGTGTGCTTCCGCGATGGTTTCTGGCAACGATAATGTTGCCTACTGAAACGACAACTGAACAACTTGAAACAATAATGGACCAAATGGATACAGCTTCAAAAATTCTTGGGATTGCAGTTGCTGGAGGTCATTCAGAAATTACTGATGGCATTGATAGACCGATAATAGTCGGTTTCATGATTGGGCTTGCAGATCAAGGGAACTATGTTACATCATCAGGTGCAAAACCAGGTAACTCAATCATCATTACAAAGTCAATTGCATATGAGGGCACATCAATACTTGCAACAGAAGGTGAAGAATATCTTACCTCGAAGGTTGGAGCATCGGTAATTGCTCAAGCAAAGACTCTGAGAAACAAAATTAGTGTGGTTGCAGAAGGCATTGCAGCATTTGAAACAGGTCATGTGACTGCAATGCACGATCCTACTGAAGGCGGGTTTTCAGGAGGAATCCATGAAATCTGTGATGCTAGCAAAGTTGGATTTGAGATTTATAAAGATGCTATTCCAATTGATGAATCTACAAGAGCAATTTGCAATGTTTTAGAAATTGATCCACTAGAGCTGATTAGTAGTGGCTGCATGATCATCTGCTGCAATGAAGAACATTCAACTGATGTTGTAAACACGATTGAGTCAAGAGGCGTATCTGCAAGGGTTGTTGGAAAGATATTGGCAGATCCTAATCATAGATTAATAGTCACTGATTCTGAGGGATATTTACTTCAACGACCGAAAGCAGATGCCTTATGGCCTGCGCTCGAGAAGATTAAATCTTCATGAACTCTTCTAGCCTCTTAATTTCAGCATCTCCTATCCAACTAAGAATTATCGGAGAGATGGAGATGTTCCCATTAACAATTACCTCAAATGCATCAGATTTCGGTTGAGGGTCTTTTTCAATTCCAAGATACCAGTAGTATGGACGACCATTCGGATCTGTCCGTTTTTCCACCTCATTATGCATCCGAACTTTCGTTGGTTTAGTGACTACAATTTTTGAGTTTTCTGTAATCTTAAGTGGGAAATTTAGATTCAACATATCGATGCCCTGTGGTAATCCTTTCTCTAGAACCTTTAATGCAAGATCTCTGATGATAATGCATGCTTTTTCGCAATCTCCATTCGCACCGATTGCTTCAAACCAATCACTTGGTGAAGATTCACGAGATGCTGCAATCGCAGGTAGACCTCTAATGGCAGCCTCAAAAGCTGCTCCTACGGTCCCACTTGTCAAAATACTTTGATATCCAACATTAGCACCAGAGTTTATCCCTGAGATTACAAGGTCGATATCATCATAGAATGCTTGGGCGAGTATTACTGAATCTGCTGGTGCACCATCATGTGAAATGAACTTGTATCCATTATTCTCATGTTTCTCAGTAATTCTTATTGGTCTCTTCAAAGTCAATGATTTCCCTGAAGCACTGCGCTGGGCATCTGGTACTACAACTACAAGTTCTACTTCCTTACTTAGAAAATCTGCAAGTCTTAGCAATGCTTCACTCCGCGGGCCATCATCATTTGTAAGGCATACCTTGTACAAATATCATTACTCCTTAACGATGAAACAGCCAGCCACTAAAATATGAGTTGATAAGGATGACGTTTGGACGCAGAAAAAAGGTTGTGGAAGCACTTACTAATGTGCTCCCACTCCCGGCATCATACGACTTGATTATAGATCGTAAGCCTTGAGGGTCTTACGCTTATTCTCGCCAGTCCTTTTAGCAGCATGGTCTAAAAGTTCAGTAATCTTCTTGTCTAGAGCATCGTAGAAGTCTCCACTGACTTGTAGATTCTTCTTCTTTGCATAGTCCTGTACTGCTTTCTTAACTATGAACGTCATATTTTTATTACTCCTCCAAAAGGGTGCATTAAAAGTCATTCTAGACCCTTATAAGACTTATCTAAGAAACGCTTTAGAGAGCGCGCTTTCCCCTATTTTGGGCCATTTGCGCATTATAAGGGTCAATCTATTTTTTCATTCTAATTCCTTACATTTAGCAAGAAATCTCACTATGAAATCCTACAAACACCTAAAAGATTCTCCCGCGATATCGAATTGATTAATCCCGTTGAGGTGAGTTGAAAACATGAGATATGCCCATGGCGTTATTTCAATTGCATTTCTTACATTCGTTATATTTCTCGGCGCTGCAATTATCAAGATACTTGCCATATCTTGGGATATTTACGTCATTTGGTTCTTTATTTCGATAATGATAGGCGTTGTTCCTCCAATTATTGTCTATGTTGCACGAAGGAACGTCGTGAGGGAATTTCTGATATATGAAATCGGAGGTTTCGGACTTTTTTCTCCTCTTTGGCTTATTCTTTTCACTGACCTTTCAGGTGATTCATGGACAACACTATTTCGTGACGGTATTATTGGTGGTCTCATTGGTCCAGGAATTGGGCCTTCTCTTGTATCGATAGATATCAGGAGCTATTTTCTTATTCCAATTCTAATCTTATGTGTCATAATTGGAATCATATTCTTGCGACCGTCATTTATTGCTAAGCATGGTGTTAGACGTGAGATGGCTGAGCTTCGCGAATTGAAGAAATCAGCTGCGCCTGAAGCGAAAACTAAGCCAGAAGTTCTAGAAGAAGGTGAAGAGAGTGAGGAAGATCCAATTGAAAGAGAGATGCCAGAAATTGCACCACCGGCGGCAACCGCTGACACTATGGCTGACCTCAGAGGCCTTCTCACTGAACTCGGTACACCGGAACCAACTATCAATTTGATATTCAATTCTGGAATTGCTACCACGACTGAGCTTGTAGCTACAAGTCCTGAGCAGTTAGCAAGTATCACTGGCATTGATAAGAGAACTGCAGAAGATTTGCATATGGCTGTTCAAAAGAGAATATGGTTTGGTGGAATTTAGGATTCCGCTAATCTCTTGAATGAGGTTATCGCATCCAATGCCACAGGTATCAGCGAATCAATTGGAGGCTTACCAACAATTTTCGCCTCTTTCTCGATATTTTCTCCTATGACTACACATATTGTCCCCACTTTGACACCCCTGAGATGCCCAATGACAAATAGAGCCGCAGATTCCATTTCAGTCGCCAAGACTCGAGAATTCCTCAAGTACTCCCATTTTCGTCGTGTTCCATCGGGATCTGCAACATACTCGGGGTGTTCACTATAGAATGCATCTTTAGAGTGACCAATTCCGACGTGGAAATTTGTTTTATTTTCATGCGCGGCTTTTATGAGCGCCAATACCATCTCTGGATTTGCTACAGCTGGGAATTCGATTGGCACATACTGTCGTGAGGTTCCATCATCTCTAACCGAACCTACGAAAATAACCAAATCTCCTGCAGTGACAGAATGACTAATTGCACCAGATGTTCCTACTCGGAGAAATGTTGTGCAACCAACTCTAACAAGTTCCTCTAGTGCTATTGCAGCAGATGGACAACCTATGCCTGTTGAACAAACTGCAACTGGGACTCCTTTCCATTTTCCTTTGAAACTCCAATACTCTCTCTTTTTAGCTATCTCTACTGGCTCATCAAAGAAGTTCATTGCAATATCTCGTGAGCGGTCAGGATCACCAGGTAGTAGGACAAGTTCAGGAATCTCTTCAGGTGCAATTCCAATGTGATATTCTCTATTATCTGTCATGCATTTTCCCTCTCGCGCAGTTACCTCTCGTAACAAAAGGGTTTCGTCATCATATAGTATTGATTCAGAGATAGCCTTAAGAACCAAGAAAAACCCGACTGCTTGGTTATTATGTCAGAGGAAATTACTGAGCTACAGAAGAGTATTCTAAAACTAATTATAGCTGATCATCGCAGACCTAGTGCAATCGCTTCAATCTTGAAACGGCGAAATTTTGAATGCAATCAAAACGATATTGTACAGGCACTTCTTGATCTTGAAACGAGAGATCTTGTTGAAAAACTTAGTACTAAAGCTTGGACTGCAAAAGGTAGAGCAGAAGAACATATCGACTAGTATTACCCAGACTTCTATAGATGTTTGACCAATGTACTGACTATATTGTAGGTCAATTCCGGGTTCTTTTCACCAAAGATGTCGGTATGTATTGTGTTTGTCGTCACAATCATGCCACGAGCTTTCTCTAAGAGTTCTTCAAGTAGTTCTTCACCTCTCTCTATTAATGGCAATACGTGCGCAACAGCCATTCCTACATCAGATGCTCCTTGGTTTCTTAGTCTGTCTGCAGCTTTCAATAGAGTACTGCCGCTCTTGGTTAGGTCATCTACAACAATGACCTCTTTGTTTCTCACATTGATGTTCCCGTGAAGATTCACTTTGAAGGAATTCTCTCTAGATTTTCCAAAACCTCTTATCTTATACCTCTCTTGAGCCCCTTCATCTGGAGTGACTAGAATTGCATCTTTAAAACCAAATTGCTTCTCTGCAAATTGCACCAAATCTGGAATCACATCAATTGTTTCATAGCGATTCTTTTCTCTCAATTCTGTAACCCAATCAAGAGTATCTGGAGCATGTGGATTTACGACCCAAATCTTATTGCAAGCCTTGGCTATAGTTTCAATTGCCCACCTTGCTGATACTGCTTCTCCAGTTCTAAATGCTTTATCCTGTAATGCAAATGGTTGGAATGTTAAAACAACTTCAACTCGTGATGGCGGAACAATAGGTTCGCACTCGTAGCATTTGTGTTTCACTTCTCTAACAGCTACTGGTCTTGAAAAGAGATCAAGTAGAAGAAGAAGTTCAACAACACGATCTGATGTTGTATATTGCTCATTTTCTGCAGGACCTGAACCAGTGCAACTCTGAATGATGATGACCCTTCTGTCTGAAAGTTCCGATATGTCTTCTAGCTTTGCATAAATGTCCGCATTTGGGAATAGCCTTCTTCTGTCATAATTCAAGCCTGATGTGAACACGCGGAATCCATCTTCCTGAAAACTCTCCTTCAAGTGTTCAGCTCCACTTGCTAGAATGACATCATAATCTTTCATCAGGAACCACCATCTGTTGGCGGCAAGTTTCCCTTTATGAGATTTGTCCCACATCAATATATCATCTAAGATGACTTCGGTAACCTAAAATGGCTGTAGTGTCAATAAATCATGCCACCACAGGTACGTGCTACGGTTGAGTCTGACAGCCAGAGACCTCTTACAGGAATTAGCCAACGATGCTGGATTGCCCTATCAAACCATTGCTAAGAAGGTCAACAGAATGATGTCCAAGGGAAAAGGACTCTTGGACTCTGTAAGACTAATCGCGGAAGAACATGGACTAAAAGAAACAGAGTACAAGATTGATGCTAGAAGAATTGTGCAAGAAGCAGAGCAGATTCTTCGAGAAGATTATACTCAGACATTGATGATTTCCGCTGTCCTTGGTCAAATGGTTGAAGCTCGGGGTAGGGAACGCTTACCTGCCCCTGCATTCTTTGCTTTCATTGAGATGCTTCAAAAGATTTCTGATGCCCCCCGTGACACAAGATCTGAAACTTCTACTGAGATTGAAGACCGTGCAACTAGGATTATTGAACTGATGACAACTCTCGTGTCTGTTCTCTGTGAGTGGTCAGAAAAGGGAGTCATAGGTGTCGCTGATGACTGTCCTGAATCTCTTCGGGATATGGCAAAAATAGTATTCAGAAAGACTAAGCTTTTGCAGGGTGGTCTATGGACCTGCATTTCATGTGGTAATATAGTGAGCGTCAAGGAAACAAGAGCTCTCATGTGCACGAATTGTGACAGCAGACTTTCACGTAGCGACATACATGAACGATTTGACAAATTGAGTGGACGTATGCGAACAGGTTATGGACAAACGAGCATAGACGAAGTTGAAGACTAACCAACTAGCTGAAATTCTAGTCCTCTCTGTAGAAGCATATGTGCCTCTTCAACGTCGGCCTGTGTTACAGTAATATCATCGATTTGAAGTAAAATATTCCGATCCTTTGATTCTTCAAGAAAAATGACCACAGGATTTAAGCCCGCAGCATTTCCAGCACTGATGAGTGGTGCTGTGATTGCATCATAGAAATCAGACCTACCAAGCGGAACATCCATCCTCTTCAACAAACGGTCTCCTTTTTTCGATAGC
>JBHLQJ010000112.1:0-8956 GCA_048884945.1 Candidatus Thorarchaeota archaeon
GGTGGATCTTCCTTCGAACAGATATCCTGTGCGTATGGACATCGTGGATGGAACCGGCACCCTGATGGAGGTTCAATGAGATCCGGTGGTGAACCAGGAATTGAGGTGAGTTTCTTTTTCTCTGCTTTTACCATACTCGGAATTGCTCCAACCAGACCCGTAGCATATGGATGAACTGGCTCTTTGAAAACTGATACTACATCTGCAAGTTCTACTATCTTTCCAGCATACATGATTGCTGTCTTGTCACAGGTTTCAGCGATAACACTCAAGTCATGAGTGATAAGAATGAGCGATAGACCAAGGTCTTTCTGCAATTTCTGCATGAGCTTCAGGATTTGAGCTTGAATCGTAACATCTAACGCAGTAGTTGGCTCATCTGCAATTACAAGATCCGGATTACATGCGAGTGCCATGGCAATCATAGCTCTCTGACGCATTCCACCTGAGAACTCATGAGGATAGTTGTGAATACGGCTAGGATCAAGACCGACCATTTCAAAAAGCTTAGCACAGCGGTCAAGAGCTTCTTCCTCGGTTACATTTTCATGCATTAGGATTGCTTCAGCAATTTGTTCTCCTATCTCAAAAACAGGATTCAATGCATTCATCGCACCCTGGAAGACGATAGCTACGTTCTTCCAACGGATATCTCGCATCTCTTTTGCGCTTTTCCGAATTAAGTCTTCACCCTTGAAGAAAACATTTCCACCAAGAATGTTTGCAGCAGGTGGCAGAAGTTGCATTATCGAATATGCAAGACTACTCTTTCCGCAACCTGATTCACCAGCGAGTCCTATCGATTCTCCTGGTTCCAATGTGAGAGACACATCGTCGACTGCTTTCACTAAGCCTTTCTGAGTCTTATAATACATTCTCAGATTCCGAATATCGAGCAGGGGCATGTTTATACACTCCATCGAGCCTTCAACGGCTCTGGGCGTGGAATCACCTCACCCTATTGGGGTATCGATGCCAGTTGGTTGGCTTAAATATGTTGCTTTTAAAGTCATATCTCAGTGCATTAAGGACTGATGTTTAATCACAATTGTGAATTTGTCTTGAGAGCAAAATTCACCTGATTGGAAAAAGTAAAAGGCGTTAAATTTCAAGTCTAGTCTGATGATTACAATGTCTGCTATAAGATCATTTCCAAGAACAAGAAATGAACCTCGGAAACGAATTCTACTAATTCCCATCACACTAATTGTGCTTGGATATTTGATGCTGGTTCAATGGTGGATTTTTAGTTTACTACCTCTTCAGTTCTTTGGTGCTATTCTCGCTTTAACAGGTGTAATGTCTGTTTTCCTAGTTGGAATGCTCTTTGCAGATTTGTGGGCGGCACATAGACGAACCAGACAAATAATAAAATCTCGGGAGGAGCAAGGTCTGCCTACTGAGCGTGATGAAGACATGATTGAGGATCCATTTGAAGAAACTCTTAATGGCGACTAAATCTTTATTTTGCATATCCGAACTATTTGTGCTACCCGAACCAATTGCTTTTTTAGGCCAATTTTGAGGTTTTTCAATTATTGGACAGGATAATGGCATATTCATTTCAATGTTTGAGAGAGTATTCTTTCTCGGATTGAGTGAATTGCTTTTTCATCGGAGGATTAGATTTGTCTAAATCACAGAAAGGCTGGAGAGATAGCAACTGGTATCATAGTCTATCCAATTTCTTGCGAGAATACCGCAAGCATAAGATTGGAATTATTGGGCTGACAATCATGTCTATTTTCATCGCGACAGCTGTATTTGCACCATATTTGGGGACATTGGATCCAAACCCATTGAAGGCGATTGCTCCTTCATACTTAGCTCCATCGTGGATGAGCGTATTTGATCCAGAGGGTGTTGTGACAGATAATTACCTAGATAGATCAGATTTAAACAATGAGCCGTTTATGCGTGTCAATGGAGAAAGTGATGAGTTTAGTGCAGCATACAAGCAGGCTACTGAACCTGGTGAAACTAGTTATGTTAACTTAACTTGGCAGCATACGGCTGGCGTGCATTTGGATTACCTTGGTCCGGATCCTGGAATGTCCTACCCTGATTATAATGACTTTGTCTACTTTGATCAGTCCTTTGATTGGCAATGGAATGGTATGCCTAGTGCTGTCAACTTATCATTCTTCATTAACACTTACCGGACAGGTGATTTTGCCGAAGGCGCTCGACCTTACAATAACAAGATGTTCCGGATTTATGTATGGATGATTACCCCCGCAGATGAATGGATTAGGGTATATTCGACGGATGATGAAACATACTCAGAGTCCTTTCAAGTACGTCGTGTTCCCTTCACATACCTTCATGTTAGAGATACTTTTCGAGGTATGATTTCTGTAAATGGGACACAACCTTTTGTAAACGATACGGTAAAAGTTCGTGTCGGGCTGGCTCCGTTCAGGAACTTTGAGAATTATGGTGGTATTATTCCGTGGGATGAGTATACGGGCAGTGTCACAGTTATGGTTACAGGTGTTCAGCTGACTGCCTATGGAGGCTACTTTGGCGCACTTGGGACTACATTCTGGGGTGCAGATGCCTATTCACAGATAGTATATGGAAGTCGGGTTTCACTTATGATTGGAATTCTCGCAACAGGTCTTTCAACTCTTGTGGGGGTGATAGTTGGGCTTGTCGCGGGATACTACGGTGGGAAAGTTGATGAGGTTCTTATGCGCTTTGTCGACTTTCTGTTGGTTATCCCCTCTTTACCGCTTATGATGGTATTGGCCATTTTCCTTGGAAAATCTACACTTAACATCATTGTAGTAATAGCTATTCTAGGTTGGACGGGGACAGCGAGGTTGATACGATCTCAGGTTCTTGCTGAGAAGAATAAAGCATATGTTGAATCCGCAAGAGCGATTGGTGCTACTGACACGTATATTATGTTCAGACATGTTCTACCGAATGTGACACCAATCCTCTTCGCAAATATCACACTTGGTGTAGTAGGAGCAATCTTAGCTGAGGCTGGGTTATCATTCCTTGGTCTGACTGACATTGAAGAACCTAGTTGGGGAAGGATGCTTGCGGACGCTCAAAATGGAGCAGCTTTTATCAGAGGTGCTTGGTGGGTAGTTGTATTCCCTGGCCTTATGATAACTCTCCTCTCTCTATCCTTCACTTTCGTGGGTCACACGCTTGATCAAGTGCTAAATCCAAGATTGCGAGAGAGATAGGTGATCCTCATAGGAAATGGGAGTGTGGCTGTTTTGCCTCCCTCCCCTTTCTCTTCTTCCACTCGTCCGCCTTGAACATTACTTTTATAAGTCATGGACTTCCTCAATGTCCATCAGTACTTAGTATCGCTATGTACTAACATTATTGGAGTATCACGAAATGGGACTTCGCGAGTATGTAATAAGACGCAGCGTCTACATGTTTCTTCTAATAGTAGCTGTAGTATGCTTCAACTTCTTCCTATTCAGACTCCCGACATTCTTCTTTGGGGCTAATCCAATCAGTCTGATGCTCAGTGATGAGCTTCGTCGTAACCTGACACAAGACCTCTTGGAACAAATGTATGCCAACTTTGGACTAGTAATGAATCCTGACATATTTGACTGGATCTATATGTTCTGGCGATATCTTGTCAGTATGTTCACTGGGAACTTTGGAGTTTCATTTCTGACAAAAAGACCAGTGATGGAGTCAATTGTTGAGCGTTTACCCAACACATTGTTGTTGATGGGCACATCCTCAATGGTTGCCATTCTTCTTGGCATCTGGACTGGTGTCAAGGTAGCATCTGACCCGGGTTCAAAGAAAGACATCGGTGCAGTCACTGTGGCACTCTTTGTTTATGCACTGCCCGTCTTCTGGCTAGGTATGATACTTCTCTTGGTCTTTGGTTATATGCTCCCACTATGGACTGAAGCAACGTTTGGTGTTGCTATTGGATTCCCACAGTTTGGAACTATCAGCTATGAGGTTTGGGAGGTAGCAAGAGCAAGTCCATTTGGTGCCTTAATAGTTGCTGGTGACGTGCTTCATCACTTGATTTTACCTATGCTAACTTTAGGTGTCGGTGGCTATGGTGGCTATTTCCTCTATATGCGCAACAATCTCATAGATGTTATGACTGAAGATTATATCCTAACTGCCAGAGCAAAAGGTCTTGATGAGAATCAGGTGCTTTACAAACATGGCATGAAAAACGCAATGCTGCCAATGGTGACTGTAATCGCATTGACCTTTGGATTTCTGATAAATGGTGCAACATTAACAGAAACAGTGTTCACGTGGCGGGGGTTGGGACGGTTCATTTTCGAGAGCTTGGTAGCACTAGATTTCCCTGTGGTTCAAGCAATCTTCATGATCATCGCAATCACTGCCATTCTAGCAAACTTTGTGGCTGATTTGCTATATGGAGTACTTGATCCACGAATCAAATACGGATGATTCTTTGAGGGAGCTCATAGCTCCCCCTCTCTTCTTTTTCAGAAACATCGAATGAATAATTGAATCTTTAAGACTCCGTTTATATAATTCAGATGTGTGCGCGCACGTACACAACGGTTACGAAATACGTAACCCTTTTATTTATCTCACGCATGTGGACTACATCCGATTTCGACTCGGAATATAAAGGAGATAGAGAGAATATGAATACTAATAGGAGAAATCGTCTTCTAGCTATCACCTTCGTCACAGCTTTTATGTTTATGGCGCTCTCGCCAGCACTTGGCGGTGCCCAACCCATAGTGACACTTGTTGACCTGAATATAGGTCCATTTGTTGACAAAGTTGTGTTCAAAGTGATAGCCACAGAGGACAACATGATCCTAGCTATGCAAAGTGGGGCAGTTGACCTACATGATAGTTTTATTGAACCAACAACTATCCCCATCTTTGATGCTGATCCTAATATTGAAATTAGCGAAAACATCCTTCGTAATGGATATGGCCATATTGTGATGAACAATGCTAAATCTCCCATGAACTGGACTGAATTCCGCAGAGCTTTTGCTTATGCATTTGATAAGACAAGAGTCCAGACAGAGGTCTTCCAGGGCTTGAGTAAATTACACGATTCGCTTGTAGTCTACACAAATGACCTCTTCTGCATTGAAGACGACCTTCCATACCACTACTACCTACCTGAGGTCGAAAAAGGTAACAAGCTATTGAATGATTCAGGATTTGGCTTTGATCCTGTCACGGGATACCGTACAGACCCGAATGGCAATCCAATTTCAATCGAGATTGCTTATTCACCATCTTCACCAGCGGTTGCTGGTGGTACTGCCCAAATTGGTGTTGATGCTCTCCGATTATTACACGTTGAAGCTGTCACAAAGCAGACTTCAATACATATAGCTCAAACCTAGACCAGCATGGTGACTATGACATGATTTTCTACGCCACCATCTTCTACGGCAAGACCCTAGATTATCTTGTCCAGAGGTATGGCTCGGAATACGCAACTGTACCCTACCAGAATCCCTCGAACTTCAGGAACGAAACTGTTGACCGCATTCTGGAAGATATCATGGCTGCAACAACCTATGAAGAGGCTTATGCTGCATGTGCTGAGTTCCAGTTGGTAATGCAAGAACAAGTACCGATATTGATTACCTATGAGAACTTTTATCTCCAAGGTTATAGAACCGACAAGTTCACAGGTCTTGTTTCTGACCAAGGTAGATACCTCAACGGCAAATGGAACCTACAGAGAATACACAAGCTCGATGGCACATATGGTGAAACCCTTTCACTGAGAATTGGCCAAGAGCCGGACACTTTCAATATCTTCACATCGAACTCTGGATATACTTCGAATATCATAAGCACAATGTACTCTACTATGTATGACTTCGGTCCTAACCTGGATCCATACCCCGTGCTGGCAGAGAGTTATCTCGAGGAAACCCATGATGGAGTAGTGGGTGTTGCCAATCCAGCGGTCCCAGTAGGACACCACAGGTTCACTTTTGACGTCATTCAGAACGCAACCTGGAGCGACGGAGTTCAACTCACTGCTGAGGATGTTGCATTCACATTCACCTACCTCTTGGAAACTCTTCCATTGGGTAATCCTAGTGGTGCATCCTTTGCTGATGCTAATCTGTTTGCTGTTTATGCTCCATCAACCTTCAAGGTGGTTGTAGAGTTTGCAACAGTAAGCTACTGGAACTTTGGTGTAGCTGCATACAACTACATCATTCCGAAGCACATCTTCGAACCTGGTGCTGGCATTGGCTATGAAGGATGGAACACCTGGAATCCAGCGTTCACTCCTGGAGATCCATTTGTCACCTGCGGTCCATTCAAGTTCACTGATATGGAAGCTGGAGAGTTCTACGAAGTTACAGTCGATCCACTATGGGCTTACTTACCTGAAGATCGATTTGCTACAACAACCACAACTCCAACTGGTCCTACTAATGGTACTCCACCACCTGACTTCACCTTAGCTATCGTAGCTGGTGCAGTTGGTGCTGCAGTAGTTATTCTCGTTGGCGGTTTCGTATTACTAAGACAGAAGTAGTTTACAATCAAAGGGGACAGATTGTCCCCTCTTCTCTTATTTTTGCTCATCAACTGTTTGAATTAAAGTACGTTATATCAGAAGAGTACAAATTGCGTGAAAGAGAGTTTCTTTAATGTAATTTAATTGCTTGGCTACGAAGGGATTCGTTGATGAAACTTGATAGAAAAAGACTTGAAGTCATTCTTATTTCAACCGTTCCACTTATTATTGGTGCCGGACTAGCCGTGCTCATTATTACATCCGGAGAACTTGGAGACATTCTATCTTGGAATTCGCAGGTCATTTCGATATCAGACATCGCCCTTCAGGCTATTGTATCAACGGGCTTAGGGTCACTTGTTGTGGTTTCTCTCTTCTTTACAATTCAAAAGCAAGGACCTAGGACAAGAAGGACAATTATCGCGTTTATCGTGTCTCCCGTTCTAACTGTGTCTTTCTATATTATTGGACAATCCTTATTCCTCATAATCATAAAAGGAGCAGATAATTCAATTTGGCCCAGTCTTCTTGCAATTGCCTCTCTAGGAATTCTTCTCATGTCTTTTTCCTTTATTATGATGGACTCAGTTCCTTCATATATCAGAAATTTCTTTGTAGCTTTCTATGGAAGTGTTTTTGGGACTTTCCTTGGAGTTATTTTCCTTACTGCAAGTATGTTCGTACTAGTGATCTCAGTCGTTCTAGAAGACTATCTACTCACAAAGTTTTCTCCAATTGCTGAATCGGCTTATCTAATTGACACTCCTGGTTCAGATCCTTTTGATTTTACAAGAATTCAGTCAAAGACTGCAGCAGTGGGCGTTGGAGATTATATAGCGTTCTCTCTCATTTCCGCTCATTCCTTGATCTTCTTCCCATTTCATGTCTGGATAATGTCTATTCTACTAGCAATCTTTGGAATAACTATCAACATGACTGTAATCGCTCGTGAAAATAAAATACTACCTGGAATTCCTCTTCCTGCAATTCTAGCTCTATTCCCGTGGATTGTTCATTTGATATCGTTGCCATTGTTAGCGTGAGAGGATTGCTGCGCGAAGCAAAAGGAACATATTGCTATATTCTGCGCTTTCAATTGTGATCTGAAGTGATTTCGAGTGATCGCGCTCAAAACGTCATTGTTTCATTTGTTATAGTTGCAGCAGTTGTAAGTTCAGTCCTTCTAGTTGGAAATGCTAATTACTACAGCGGTAGCTATGTTTTGGCTGGAAGATTGGAAGTAAGTATTGTAGAAACTGTCGTAAGTGATCTTGCTCCAGCCAATGATTCGATTTATCCTGTGATAGCATTCATCATCAATTTTCGCACTGATTCACCAACGGAAGGAAATGTTCAGCTAACTGCTATTTATGCATCTGTTTTTCTTAATGATGATCTTCTCTCTTATACTCCATTCAATAAAGATATTTCAAATGACGCCAAACGATTACTTCATCCAGCATACAATTCTAACTTTACACTAGCGACTAGAATCAATTCAAACACAGATAGAACCACTATTCTTCAAGCTGATAGTAGTGAAACGTGGAATTGGTATCTAGATTTAAGGTACGAGTTCATTACATTTAATGAGCCACGATCGCTCACGCGGATATATCTCTCCTTCAATTGGACTGGTTCTACGACAGTAATCTACTATTAATAATGTAAATCACTATATTCCCCGGTGTGTTCAATTATTACATTAGATTAGATCGTTCTTGAGTCTACTAATTCGGTCGTTTGATGCAGCATCTACTTTACGAATTCGAGCTAATTCCACAGATACTAAATCGAGATATAATGTTAAAGCCAACATTTCTTCCAGTACACTTGAACTGCTGGTGCTTAGACGAACTGAGGAGTATCCTTCTTCCCCATAGAGTGATGTTGTGATATTCATCCTCTTCTTAATTCTTTCATCCTCATATGCACTTCTGAGAAACACGGGTAGTATTTTGAATTCATTCCCATTAATGAAACTCTCAATCTCATTATGATTTGCTTCAGGTATTTCAGAATAGAATGCCATAACTTTAGCATTTTCATTCATCTGGCATTTTGCTCTATAGGCTACGGGAACTAGGTGTCTTGAACCAATGAAAATTGGAATATTCTCTGATAATTCTTGAGCAAACTCCTTGGGCGATAATGACGAATTTTCCCATTCCATCATCTTTCTTGAAAGCGAATTTGCGATGTCCGTCAGATCTGTTGGTTTTAGACCCAAAAGACATTCAACAAGATTCAAGACAGCAGGAAAAATAAGGGGAAACGCAGCTCTTGGTCGATAACCTCTAAGAACTTTGACTTTGCCAAGACTATTACCTCTCGAGAGAAGTTCTCCTCCAGAGGCTATGATGAAGTGAGGACAACCACGTTTGATTGCATGATTATATGCTGCCAAGGTTTCTTCTGTATTTCCGCTATAGCTAATTGCCAATGCGACCCAGCTCGAGT
>JBHLQJ010000113.1:0-8934 GCA_048884945.1 Candidatus Thorarchaeota archaeon
TTATACTGCATTACTGGTGCACAACCACCAATGAAGACCTTCTGGCCTTGATGTAGAACGTCTTCTAGATAGCGATCACCATCAGTTTCACAAAGCTGAGGATGAATAATCCCATGCTGTACAGGAAGAACCATTCGTACCGTATTGATGAAATCCCAGATGTCCATCTTAGCAAAGCCAGGACATTTTCCTGTACATACACACATGATGAATGCTGGCTTCTCTGAGCTCACTATGATCATCACCTGTTTGTGAACTAATTATCGGATTATTTCGATATATCAGTTTTTCTATGAGGAGTTGCTAAGCTCACTTGTTGAGATATATTATGTGTCAAACTGTCATGAATCACCGGGTTTTCTTCCGTAGAACTTTCGTCCTAGCCATAATGCCACATAAACAAGACCAACTAAAACTGGTACTTCTATGAGGGGACCAACGACTGCAGCCAACGCTTGACCAGAACCAATACCAAACACTCCAATTGCAACAGCGATTGCTAGCTCGAAGTTGTTACTTGCAGCAGTGAATGATATTGTTGCATTCTTATCGTATGGAAACTTCATGACGAATGAAACTCCAAATGATACTAAGAACATGATAATAAAGTAGGCAAGAAGCGGAAGTGCGATTCTGAGAACGTCAAATGGAAGCGCAATAATTGTATCTCCCTTCAGAGAAAACATGACGACTATCGTAAAGAGCAGACCAATCAAAGCATACGGCCCGAGTTTTGGTGCAAATTCTGTGTCATACCATTCTTTTGACCGTTTTTTCATGAGACTGAACCTTGTGATGATGCCAGCCGCTAGTGGGATTCCAAGGAAAATAATAACACTCCATGCAACCTCAAGTATGGATATCTCAACAACAGAGCCGGCGCCCGGTGATACAATGGATGAGAGATAAGTTACAAAAAACCATGCCTCAGGACTGTACATGATTATTTGGAAGACAGAGTTGAGGGCAACGAGAACGGCACAAGACTCACTGCAACCCCCAGCCATCATGTTCCAGATCAACACCATTGCTATACAGCGTGCAAGGCCTACGAGGATAATTCCAGTTCGATAATCAGGAAGGTCTGCAAGGAATATCCATGCGAGTGTAAACATCAAGAATGGACCAATCAACCAGTTCAGAGTCAAAGAAACCCCGAACATCTTTTTCTCATGTTTAAGTTTTCCAAGCTCTTCGTACTTGACCTTAGCAAGGACAGGATACATCATCCAAAGCAAACCGATGGCAATAGGCACGGAAATAGTTCCAATGCTCCAATAATCTAAGACTTCTGATAGGCCAGGAACAAGATAGCCCAATAGGACTCCCAGAACCATAGCTAAGATAATCCATACTGGTAGAAATTTATCCAATGTGCTCAGACCAGTTATTGGATTGCCACCAACGCGATTACTAGGCTCAGTTGATTCATCCATAATTTCAGCCCCTGGAGTCACTCACTTGGTAACTGTTTCAGAGAATCGGTTAATCGCGATATTTAACTGTTTTCAACAACCACCACGCGACACCCAGTATAATTTGGGAAAAGACTGATGAGGGAGGTTGACTGTTTGAGAGAATATGACTAATTCCTTTCTTTTCCATTTTGATGAGCGATTGACGAAATGTGGGGAGAATAAGATAGTGTCAGCTGAAGAAGCTGTTCAGAAGGTAGAGGCAGGAAGCATGGTGCACCTTGCTGTTACTCATTCAGTTCCTTTTGGTCTCACTTATGAGCTGACACGATCTTTTTGGAGCACTAAACCAAGATTCGAACTAGTAACTTTGGGGGCAAGTGTGAACGTACAAGTTATGATGCGTGATCCGGGTTTCCTCAGGAAATTGATTACCGCATATGCAGGAAATGTGTATCCATCACCATCGCCCGCACTGGTCTTTCAAGAGAACTACCGCACAGGAGAAGTTCCTATAGAGAATTGGTCTTTACTTACTCTGGTCCAACGGCTTATGGCTGGAGCATTAAATTTACCATTTCTGCCAACAAATAGTCTGGGACTCAGCGAGATGGATGTGGAAAATACTGGGTCTTCAATCGCTCGGGTCCATAATCCGTTTGAAGAGAGAGAACAGATAGTACTCAGTGCACTTGTTCCAGACTATACTTTGGTCCACGGATGGGCAGCTGATTCTAGTGGAAACGTACTGGCGAGGGCCCCACGCACAGAGAGCAATTTTGGTATGCTATCTGCACGTAAAGGTGTAATTGCTTCCGTGGATAGGATTGTCGACAATAAATATGTCCAAAATCATCATGAGGATTTGTTAGTGCCTGCTTCAAGAACTATCGCAGTTGCACACATGCCCTACGGAGCACACCCGTCACCGTGCAGAGGTTATCCACCAGAGTGGGGATATGCTGAGGATGAGAAGTTCCTTCTCGAGTTCCGCAGGGCAAGTAAGGAACTAGCGACCCTTGATGCTTGGGCAAAGAGATGGGTGTTTGATGTTGATCATGTGGGTTACTTGAGGAATATAGGTGCTGCTCGACTAGAATCCTTGGTTCAAGCAGCATCACCAGATGCATGGAGATTAGATTTTGAACGAAGAAGAGTAGATATAGACTTCAGTGCACCACCACTTCCAACTGAGCAAATGATTATCGCAATGGCAAAAATGTGTGTAGATAGGGTGATTGAGAAGGGCTATGGGACTATCTTAGCAGGACAGGGCACATCCAATCTTGCTGCATGGGTAGCAGATTATCAGCTTGCGGAAAAAGGGATTAATGTTGATTTGATGGCGGAGATAGGTTTCTACGGGTATATACCTCTTCCTCCTCAGCCACTAATCTTCAATTTCGCAAATATTGCGACATGCGAGGGTGTTTCATCAGCTCTTGATATCTTGGGCATTCATGTTACTGGAGCTAGAAGCAAAGACTGCATCGGGATGTTGGGAGCCGCTATTATAGACAAATATGGAAATGTTGACTCCACTTGCGTTCCTGAGATGAAGCTTTGGTTGGTTGGAAGCGGAGGAGCAAATGATGTTCTCAGTGGAGCAGAAGAAGTCATTGTCTGCTGTCCCCAAGATGCCCAAAGACTCTGGCCTCGAGTACCATATGTAACTGGTCCTGGGAATAAAGTAAGTACATTAGTGACGACTCAAGGCATCTTTCGTAAATCATCTGTTGATGGTCCGTTTCAACTAATGTCGGTGTTCACTCCACCAAATAATCCAGACATGACAACAGATTCAATAATCAATCAGGTTGTTGAGAACACTGGATGGGAAGTTGAAACATTCGATGAGGTGAGTCGATTGCCGCTGCCTGATCCTGAAGTGCTTAACCTACTGCGCGTCTTTGATCCAAGCCGATATTATCTTCGGTAGCTCAATATGAAATGGCCTGTTAAAAATGAAAATAGAGCAATTCCTTGAAAATCCGACTCCAGAAGAGTCTGTACCTCTTTCAACTCCGAAGAGCTGAATCACGCTTTTTCGCCTAATTTTTCTTTGCTCTAATAAAGAACCAATGTTTCTTCACGTCTATTTCTTCTATAGAGAAACCAGCTTCACTGAGATAGTTCTTGAAAATGTCCTCATCTTGATTTGTGATGTTTGTACCATATCCGGTGTTGAACTTCTCTTTACCGGGGAGCGATACAGCTAGAACGATTAGGAATCCTTCTTTGTCAGTTTTGATTTTTGAATCCCAAATCCAAAACTCTCCTCCAGCTGGTAATACTCTATGGACTTCTTTGATGACGTTTTTCTTATCCTCGTGACTCATGTACATTCCACTGAAGAAAGAAGTTGCATTATCGAACTCCTCATCTTCAAATGGTAGATCTAAGGCATCAGCAACCAACCATTTTGCGTCAGGAGCTTTATGAATAGCTTCGTCAATCTCTGATTGCCGTTTATCAATTGCTGTTATTCGTTCGCCCCCAATTTGAGCTATGACTCCGTCTCCTCCCGCTCCGATATCAATAATTGAGCCAGGTGGTAGTTCATCAATAATTATCTCTTGAAAAGGAGTAACTTCAGTTTTAGTTAGATCAACTCCAGGAATTTCTGGAATCTCTTCATTATGACTCTCAGCATTTTCATTTGTATGCATTTTATCTCACCTTTGAGCTTAGAATATTCTTGGCTGGTCACTTATTTTGAAAATTGTGGGCACAATGTGACCACATACGTTATTTTGTGAAAGATTTCCTGAACACACAACGACCGGAATTTCTAATTCATCTTGCTAATTTGGAACTAGATAGGCATCTTTCCTTCTAGTATTGTTGCACGTGAGAAGATTTTCGCAAAATTATCATACCGTGCTAGCTCCAAATACTTTACACGCTCAACTATATTCTCAATCAATGCTCTCTCTCTAAGAGACAAAAGCATTCTCTTTGCCCCCTCTCCAGCGGCATTACCAACAGGAATGACCTTCTCTATCTCAACTGGGGGTAAAAGTCCTATAGCCAGAGCATTTTTCGGATTAATGTAGTTGCCAAATGCGCCTGCTAGTAGAAGCATGTCAATATCTGAGATATCTGTTTCAGTAGACTCCATTAGAATGCTCGCTCCTGCGAGAATCGCTCCCTTTGCGAGTTGCACTTGTCGAACGTCATTCTGGGTGAATACTAGCAGTTGTTGAGAGTTGTTTTCCCCGGGTTTTGTGATAGTATATGCCTTTTCTCCTTGGATATCTATCACTCTGTTCGATTCAAGCATCCTTCCATTCGACCCGATGATGCCGGATGTCTTTAACTCTGCAACAATGTCAACAATGCCTGAACCACAGATTCCTTTCGGTCTGTCATCACCTATCACGTGGATTTGAGGTGCCTCGTCAGGGTCTGAAATTGATAAGTGTTCTATTGCGCCTTGCTGTGCTCTCATACCGTGCTTTATCGTTGCTCCCTCAAATGCACTACCTGCAGCAGCAGAGCAACAGAGTAATTCTCCTTCTATTGAAAGGACTATCTCACCATTTGTACCAATATCAATTCCAAGCACTATCTTGTCTGTCATATCCAGCCGCTGTGACAAGATGAAGCCTGCAGTATCGCCTCCCACAAATCCTGCAATATTTGGTGCTAAGTATACACTAATTTCTTTAATCATAGTAAATCCTAGTTCATCACCACTCTTGGTAAGAGCATTCTTGATGACTGGTTCATATGGTGCCATTCCTAGAGATTTAGTATTCAGCCCAAGCAGTAGATGATGCATCGCAGGATTTCCTACTATTGCCAATCTGCTAAGATCGTGTAGATCTATTTGGGCTGATGATGTCAGCTCAATAATGAGCTCTTCAATTCTGCGTAGAACTACATCTCTGAGGATTTTGGTGCCAGCATCCTTAACGACGGCATACGTTATACGTGACATGACATCTTCGCCGTACATGATTTGAGGGTTCAGGCTTGCTGTATGTCCAATTTGACTGCCCGTTTCCAAATCTATGAGATAAGCAACAATAGTTGTTGTTCCTAAGTCTATGGCGATACCCTTCTGTTTGGTAAGGTTCTCATCAATAACCCACTTCATTGA
This sequence comes from Candidatus Thorarchaeota archaeon, assembly GCA_048884945.1. Classification (GTDB taxonomy): domain Archaea; phylum Asgardarchaeota; class Thorarchaeia; order Thorarchaeales; family Thorarchaeaceae; genus SMTZ1-45. Next base: position 5,521 of record JBHLQJ010000113.1, read on the forward strand.
ACTTGGGATTCCATCTATGAGTATCTTGGTAGGAATTTGAGTCTGTTTCATCGCGACGCGCATATCTTTCTGGGTCCTGTGTTGACAGGCCAATCGTACTCCTTTCTTGAGTTCTGATTCGGAGATATGCTTGTGATCAACCTCGGATGGTTCTGAAGGCGGTTCCACCAAAACTAGACACTTTCCACAGGTCCCACGTCCTCCACATTCGGATGGTAAAGGCAGACCTAATCTGCGTGCTGCATCTAGAATTGTGGCTGTTTCATCCACATCAATTCTGAGACCTGAGGGCTCAAAAGTCACAATCTTTCTAGCCACGAGGCGTCCCTATCCTTTCAGATATCTTAGAGCAGAAGCTATTGCACTGCTCGTTCGTTTTTAAACCTGCAAGATAGTATAATACCAAATAAAGCAACTGTTAGAAAAACTGTGCAAGTGATTCAATGCATTCGATGTTTGTCTAATTATGTTGGGGCTTGTTCACTCATAAGGTTCAACGCGTCCTTCAGCGATTTCTCGTTTCAGCCAATCCTTATACGGTTCAAATTCAGAATTTCAAAAGAAAAATGCCATCAATGAGTGGCTATGAAAAGATCCGTACTCACAGACCCCGTCAGCCTTTACTTCTTACCCATCTGTGATGGATAAAGCATAGAAAACTGTCTAAGAAACCTCACATATTTTGTTAGCTAGTTCACGAACCTCGGCAACAAGTCTAACATTTTTCTCAGCATCACCAATATCATTTGCAGTTCCATGAACAATCCCGATAGTTATTCCTTTCATATAGCGTATTAGGTGTTTGATGGAATCTATTGCATGTTGGACACCTGATTCTTCAACATTAGTATCTCCATAAACAAAAATGGCTGCGAATTGCTTTCCATCTAGCTTGTGACCACCTTTGACATGCAATGCTATTAATCGATCAATGAATAATTTGAGCTGGCCAGAATAGTTGAACCAGTAAATGGGCGATGCAAAGACGATGGTATCAGCTTCAATGATTGAAGGATAAATCTCATTCATATCGTCATCGTCTTGAACACATCGCAGTGGAAATCCTTTGTAGCACCAGAAACATCCTCGACAATGTTTAACATTGAGTTCATGAAGATGAAGGACTTTTGATTCCAGTCCTTTCTCTTCTAGCACCTCATTTACCTGATCGATTAGGAAACGGGTGTTGCCTTTTCTTCTTGCACTCCCGTTTAGAATCAGAATTTTGCTCATGTTAAGAGGAGGTTGAATGACCAGTAATAAGCTTGTAGTTCAAAGAAAACGATACAAAACAGAAATGGATACTCAACAGTGTCAGAGAGGAAAAGTTCCCTGTTAACCCGACTCTGCCATGGGAGAAAAACACGAAATCGCGAAAAATGAAAGAGTCACTTATTGAGAGCTTCTCGAATTTTGTAAATACGTTCCTTATCCTTCTCACGACCTAATTTCTCATAGAAAAAGAGCTGGTCGTGCAGTGAGGAAACAGGTATTGTCATTGAATTGATTTGAATGAGTTTAGGCGGTTTGAGCTTATCAGATAAGGAAACCAAAATGCCGTCTATTCTCACTCTCAAATCCCCTATTATCTCAACTTTTGTTCCTTGAATATCATACAATCCATAGAAGGACTCAAAAATATCAGCCCTGAAACTAACTGGTTTGACCTCGTATTCTTTAAGTAACAGACCTATTTGAAATGCCCCATGCTCATCTGTTAGAATGTCTACATCATTTGGCTCAATATCTATTCCTTGGAGAGCAAGACTAACACTTCCCACTATTGTCCAGTTGATATTCGCTCTTTTCAGAAGTTTTGTGATTATCCAAAGCGCTTCAGTTATTCTTGAATCGACCACAAAATCTGAAAACATGGAGTTCGATATTACATTATCCATGAATTGTAAAAATGAAAAGGGTGCTCAACAGTGAGCGGCTAGGGAAAGGTCCCTGATTACCTGACCCCGTCGAATGCCCGTACCTCTTCCCATTCCGAAGAGCAGGAATAAGCTGCTTCTACCTCTATGATAGAAAACATAGGAGGTGATTGATGAAAGACAAGAAAGATTCTCGGCCTCTTCCATCCGTAGTCGAGAATTAATGTCAGTTAGAGTGAACAGGTAGGCAGATGTAGCAAGATTATCATTGAATCGAGAGTTCAGTCAGACACCTTTCTAGATTTCTTCTTTATCATTAGAAGTTTTTTGATATCTTCGAAGTGTCTGAAGGGTGGTATCTTAACATGCAGCCATCTACCATCATGGTACTGTTTTGTATTCATGAATATATCAATCAGTTCTGAACTAAATTCAGTCCTAGAGTTCTCGAATTTCTCAACCTCTTTCTTTCCAAATACAATGAGGACTGTTAGCTGATTCCTCGCTGGATAGAATGTCACTAGTGTCTTGCCACTTCTTCTATATCGGATTGTAGCATCCAACCCCTCCCCCTCTCTTACAGGTTCAAATTCGTAGTTCTCATCTACGTAGTTAGTAATCTGTTTCCACATCAAGCCTGCCTGCTTTCCAAGAAACTTGTACATTTCATCTTCGGTAGGCTTTGTGTCTATTTCAGACTCCTTTTCCTTGACCACAACATTCACCCAGGATCATACTCTATCGTTTGGTATTGAATATTGCTAACAAGTTTCACAGACTAGATCAGCCTCGAAAGTTCCTCCTTTCGTGATTTCCTCTTGAAAAGATAAGCAAGATAATAGATTGAATTTCTGATTGAAGCAAGATGCTCGTAGAATTGAGAGGCATGTTGGGAAGGATAAAGAAAAGACTACCTCCTCTTAGATGATTTGACTTTTGTAAAATGAAGAGGGTGGCTCAACTATGTCAGAAAGTGGAAAGTTCCCTGTTCACCCGAACCAGTCATATGCACATCGTTTTCAGGTGATTGATTTTTTTCAATATCTCAAGTATCTTGCTTTGAAAGGTGTTTTTAATAAAATGGACTACTTGGTTCATTGATGCTTGAAGCTGTCTTTACGCATTCAAAATCACAGCAATCATAGACACAAATCAAGTAGGAAAGTGAGTGAATTGAAGAGTGGCCTCAACAAAACTACTCGTGTCTTAATTTTAGTCCTCATTCTAAATTCAATACTATTTTGTTTCGTTCCTAAAACATATGCGAATCAAATAGAACTAATGAAAATCGGACAGGTTGAAACTGGTGATGCTTATGATGTGTGGATCGACACCGATGATGATATTGCCTATGTTACTTGCGGTTACTCTGGAGTAAAGGTCTTTGGTATAAGTGACCCCCGTGAGCCAACTGAGGTGGTAAACATACCTTCTTCCTCAAATGGCTATGCCCACCAGTTCGATATGCGTGATAATCTAATGTACATAGGTGATGGTCAAGGTGGGCTCAAAATAATTGACTTCGAAAACGTGTCTA
>JBHLQJ010000114.1:0-8820 GCA_048884945.1 Candidatus Thorarchaeota archaeon
CACTTCGAGATGAGGGGTATCATATGGCAAAGATGCAATCAGCTCCAATTATGAGGGGGAGAGCTGGTGCGACACAAAATGATCTCAGAATGGATAAGGATGAGATGGCACGAATGTTCGATACTATGAAAGATGAAGGAATTCCATTTCTTCTTCATCTCTCCGATCCAGACACATACTACGCGACAAGGTATACAGATACATCAGTTTACACGTCTAAAGAGAGAGACCTTGAAGAGCTCGAGGGCGTGCTGAAGAAACATGATTCGATGAAGTTCCAGTTAGCTCATTTTGGTGCTCAACCAGAGATACATAGACTTGACAATCTCGCTCGATGGTTCGATACTTATCCAAACTTTATCATCGACACAAGCTCAGCAAGGTGGGTGTCACGAGAACTGAGTAAAAATCCTAAGAAAGCAAGGGAATTCATCCTCAAATATCAAAATAGGATTGTATTTGGCACAGATTGCGTTACATGGAGACCTGAAAGGGATTACTATGAGGGGAGATATTTAGCACTTAGACTGCTTCTTGAAACAGCAGTCAAGCATAGACCACTACCATTTACAGATACTGATACTGTCAACTCGGGTGGTACGTTCATTAATGGTCTCAATTTGCCAGAGGATGCTCTGCAGAAGATATACTGGCAAAATGCAAAGGATTTCTACGCTGAATTCATATAGAGTTTAGAAAATGATGGATAGACAAGTCAATGCTCCATCGCATTTTTCAAACTCACTCATATCTAATTGAACTACATCAAAACCAGCTTCCTTCACTAGCTTGGAAGTTAGATTATGTCTAGCTGACATGAGTACAGTATCATTAATTGTCAATGTATTTGCGGAGTGTGTTTCCTCTTTTGGCAAGACTATCTTCGTTAATTCCTCAAGGACCGGATTTCCTGCATATCGTGGGTTCACAAGAATGGTGTTACGACCAAGGTAGGTAGCGTGGCTCTTGATATGCATGATGTTCAAATCCTCAATAAGACGAACTGGAATCTGCAACCAATTCTCCATCTGGGATACACCTTCTCGGTTTGTTCTTTTTGTAATTCCACAAACCAACAAGTCGGGAAGATGTATCACATCTCCACCTTCCAGGGTCCCAGGTGCTTCAACAGTATTGATTTCTTTGAATTCAGAAAGCACTTCTTCGATTCTTTTACTTTCGCCCCTACGACTTTCTTTTGCCATTCGTGTTATTATGGCACGTCCCTTATGGATAACAACAGTGTCTTCAACAAAACATGAGTCAGGATATTCATTATCAGGATTCAACTCTATTAGTTCCACATCCAGATCTTGGAGTGCATTACAATAGTTTGCGTGCTGTTCTAGAGCTAAATCAAGATCCAGAGTGTGATGAAGTGGATGAACAGATAGACATTTTCTGAAATTCTTGCCAGGTGGTCGGACAATTGCATATAGCTTCATAGTGAAACAACTATCTCTTGGTTTTTCTTCGAGGCTTGGTTTCAAGAAACTGGGTTAAATCACTTTGCTGGAAGGGACCAAATCTCCAGCCATATCCATCAGGATTTCGTTCAACGATTCTTTCTCGCTCAAGATTCCTTAGGTGATAGAGAACCGTTGCAGTTGTCACTGCCACATGTTTAGATATCTCAGTTGATGTTATCCAGGTGTCTGATTTGATATGCTCAATGATTTGACTTCGCGTTTCGAGACCCCTTCGCACATTTCGTATCATGCTGAGATATGCAAGTCGGTTGATACTCAGAAACCTCACCACAAAATTTGAAGACTCAGTCGACTAAGTGTTTTCTGGTGACAGTAGATTTCACTTGAGTTTCATACCGATGATATGTTTGAATGCTGCAGGCTCATTATCTTCAGAAATTGGGCGTATTCTATAGTCAGGGTAGGTATGACTTAGTTTTGCTGCAACACGAGTTCCCATGAGTTTCTTGAATATGTCAGCGTTCTTGCCTCTCCAAAGAAAGACGGTCTGGGTTTCATGAACGACAAAAACGAGGACTTTGTTTGTGTCAACCTCAACAACTTTGCTCTTTGACTCAATCATTCTTGCCTCTGAGTCAATCTCGAACGCATCAACCATGTCGTTCATACCTCTAACACGGAAGAATATGGAAATTGGTCATACAGACCCTCTTATGAGGCTTTTTCGGTGGGGGTCACTTGTCCAAAATATCATTAAATATAGTGTTTGGAAAAATAAAATGGCCAGACGTTTCTAACTATAGCGATGGCTATGACGGTGTGTGTGTCCTTTGTCGGAAGTGAAACCAACGAGAATCAAATTCATTGATCGCGAGTTACGTAAGTTAGATGTAAACCTTGATGGACTCGATGTTTCCTTTCCGCTTAATGTCATTCCGGATGCAATCTACGAAGCGATTTTGAATACCCTTGAAGGTTCTCGTAGTACTGATGAGAAGATACGCAAACTGTATGAAGACACATTGATGAAACCCACTGTTTCAACACAGAATGCGACAGGTATCTTCCCTATCAATTCGGCAAAGAAGTTAGTTAGGTTAACTCTCACGGATAAGGCCCTTGAAGATGTAATCCTTGAGCTTGAAGGTGCTGAACTCTCATTTCAAGGTAGACCTTTCAATGAAACGATTGATGAACGAATTGAACTTTATCAGAAATTAATGCTTGATGATAGTAAAATCGATCGTTTTAGATTAGGGGCGGTTGAGATGTATGGCGATGTCACCTATCAGAATATTCAGCGAGACCCTAGAGTTTCACTGAGCTTCTTTTGGACTCAGCAAGCTGCTCCTGAAAGTCAGAGTTACCAACTGAATTGCATAGCTGAAATTGTTCCCCCAGGAGATCCATTTTTCAGATATATGAGAATTATGCGAAGACTGTTTAGCTCGAGATTGTTAGATCTTCGGGGTACTGAAGACTACATCTGTGCATACAAATTCTGGGTCTGTGAGAGTAAGGAAAAATCTCTGACAGAGAAAGCGGGGTACTCTAAATTTTAATCAGTAATTTGTCACACGCAGTAACTTTTCAGGTAGCTCATCAATAGACCCGATATCCAAGACCACGCCATGGGCTTTCTTTGCAAGACTATTTGCAGCGGTGGGATTGTATGATGATTTTGGAACGATTATTATCATTTTTATTCCAAGTGGCTTCATTCGTTCTGCAAGTTGTTCACAAACAGCTTGGTCACTGAGATACATGTCTGTAGAGAAAACTAGAATTTTCTCTTTCGCGCGTGTGTTTTCAAAGTTCTCAAGAGCAAGCTTGAGTGACTCAGCACCTCCAGTTCCTCCGCCAGCACGAGCATCAAGAAGGTCTGCTGCTACTTTGTCAACTGAAACATTCTTCTCAGCCATTTCCTTCACAATATGGGTCACACTATCAAAGAGAACAACACCAAAGTCATCTCGTTTTATCCCATAAAGACCAGCCATTACAGAGATTGCTAGCATTCCAAGTTTCTCTGCAGAGTCCATTGATCCACTCTTATCAAGAGCCCAGTAGAATGCACGATGTCCTTGATAGGTCTCTGTCACTAGAAAATCAGAGGTTTCTAGAACCTTGAAATTTGCTCGTCCTTCTGTTAGGAGAGAGTCAATGGTTTCTTCAAGGTCAATCAAATCCATGTCATCATCTATTCTAAATGGTCTCACTGTTGTTGACTCCTGGAGACCTCCGAGCATACTACTTCCCATTGTTTGACGAGCATAACGCAGTCCCAGGTCTATCAGAAGCCTTCTCGCAATCTCCCTTAACCTCTTTTTGAGGTCATCAGGTAGTTGGTCTCTGTAAGTATACCAAATACGAATTATATTCGTAGCAGGACCTCCTAGGAGGCCCCCAAACGCCATATCTGCACGATTCTTGTCCATTGGTTGTTGTCCAATTCCAGAGCCAGCTCCATACCCTTGACCATATCTCTGATGTCCATATCCTGGCCCGCCTGTTCCCAAGGCAGCATGAAGGTCTTCATGCGCAATTGCACCTAATGCACTCTGGTTTCCTTTCCCTGCAGCCATATCTGCAAGTTGCCTAAGCTGCTGATTGGATAGCCCAGCTGCGGATATCAGATTGTGAAGCCTCTCAAAATCAGTAACTCCAGCTTCAATCAGTTTCTTGATCACTTCATATGATGGATTCAAAAGCTCCAGAATTTCTGCTTCATTCATGCCAAGTCGCTCGCCAGCATTTTTAATCGACTCTTTTGAAGGAACTTGACCCATCCTTGAGAGCTGCTTCACGGTATTTCGTAGGTGTGTCTTTGTTGGGGAAGTATCACATGCAGCATCTGCAAGCTTCTGCATAGCTTTGCCCCACTCTTCTTGCGTGTGACTTGTAGAAAGCTCAGAACTCAAACCCATTCCTTGTGAAACTGAAGATTTTAAGAAGTCAGAGGGGGAAGAACGTGCTTTCGCATCCTGAATTATGGATTCAGTTTGCTTCTCAAGAAGACTGTCCCAGCTCTGATTATCTCGAGCTGTTTCAGATAGTTGACGCATGTCAACATTATTGTGACCGCCATTGTCATATTGTTCATCATATGCTTTGAGCAGGTCATTCATAATATCTTGGCCTGTGTGTTTTTTGATTTTCTCTGCAAATGCAGCAGCATCACTTAGTGGATATTGATTTGGTGCATTCTGTATATGTTGGTCCAGATTATCAGGAACTCTCTTTAATTCAGCAGCATAATCAGCCGCTTCACTGAGATTTGATAAATTATCTTGGAGATTCCTGTCTAGTGACTCTCTTGTTTCTTCATCTAGTGTTTCCATTTCCTCAATATGTCTGAGTGCCCTTGCGGCTGTTGTCGTATCACGTCTCGCCAAGCTATCGAAATCTTCTTCAACATCGTCATCACTGCGAAGGGACTTTGCTGCAATCTGCTCTGCAGCATTTGATAAATTACAGACATCGTCCAAAACATCAAGAGTTTGAGCATTTCGAAAATCATCGGAAGTTAGAACTCCAGCTTTATCTAGTAGCTTGGACCCTGCTAGCTCCTTTAGTTCCTGGTCGCTTGTTATGCCACGAAGTACGATATCACCATCTTTCAGGTAGTCTGTAGCTGCTTCGTAGAGTTGCGTGTCGCCATTCTTGTGGAGGTTTTGGAGATAATCATAACCAGCCTTGACCTTGTCTTCCTGAATCACTTTACCAAGTTCTTGCTCACGCCGAATCTGATCCATCACCTTCTGGAGTGCATCTTTTTGCTTCTCCATGGCTGCAGATGCTTGAGCTTTCTGTTGTTCCTCATCGGTATCAGGTTTTTTTATTCTCTCGCGTCCGAGCAGTATATCTTCTGCAATCTCTCTAGCTATATCCTGATCTGGGGGAAAGGTAGTGAAAACCGCAGCCTCAAGAAAATCTTCGAGAGTAAGTTTTCCATTGCGAAAGTACCTTGCAGAGAGAAGCTGTGGGATAGATTGTGTCTGACGAACACTAGGCTTCTTTGCTACATCCTTTCGCTCACGCATACGTTTTGTAAACTCATATGCAAATGGAGGTGCATTACTTGGAACCGGAGTGATTCTGGGCTGAGCAGCCATGACAACTAACTCCCCAGATTCCTCCTGACAATTGAGTTTACGGCGGGTTCTGGGTCAATCCCTGGTCTGAACCGTAACGCACCCACCAACACATACGTTGCTGCCTTTGATAGCGTGGAATGGGAGATGGTCTTCTCCTTCATCCGCTTGGTCATCTCAGCTGCGAGTCTTGAAATTGAGATCCCTGCTCTGATGCTAGCGGGTATCTCGACATCCGTATTTGCTCTTGTAGAAGAAACTAGTCCATACACCTTTTCGAGCACTGCATCTGTTAACTTGTATTCTGGACAGTTCATCTTCACAATCTCAATTTCGGTTTCTTTGCGAGGGTACCCAAGTCGTATCCACACTCTGACACGGTCTCTAAGTGCTTCGCTAAGCCTGTGTGCTCCACTCATTTCCTCAGGATTCATCGTCAGAACGGGAAAGAATCCGTCATCTGCTCGGATGCGTCCAAGCCGTTGAACATTGATTGAACGTTCCTCAAATGGATCCAGCAACGAGTTCTGAACATATTCGCTAAGACGATTACCCTCATTTAGGCCAAAAACGCCACCAAACACCATGGACTTCAATAATGGTCCGGGTTCAAACGCTTCCAGTGTGAACCCCTTATTCAGGACTATACTCGGATTGAACGCACCTACCAAGTGAGAAGGCCTGACACCTTCATCCCCGGTGATCCAATAGAGCTCTCTCTTACTCTTCTGAGCGTAGGCTCGTAAAAGAAGTGTCTTGCCAACTCCCGGAGGTCCGATAATTCCTGGTATTAAGTTTGAATTCTCACAGTCGGTGAGAACATCAAACGCATCAGCATATTGTTCCTTGATGACGATCTTGACGTCTTCAGAAACAGCAGCCTTGATTCGTTCGTCAAAAGCCTCCTTGAAAAGTTTCATCTCGCTCTGCAACGCAATGCCCCCATTGATACTAGTAGGGAATATGATTGTAGGGTATATAATCTACTCACAATTTTACTGACTGGTGTGATAAGGGTTACTGACGGGATTTAGCACTATCTTTGGCAAGAATTTTCAAAGTAGGACCTCTAGAAGAATGCACTATCTAAGGCGTAGGATACATAAGATGGGCAAGAGAGCCTTTCACTTCAAATCAGTTAAGCACAAATGCAGGAAAACAATGCTAGTACAATGAGGGAATTCGATGGGTGGATATTATGAGGAACGCAGAGATCACTCATCTCGGTTTCGTACCGACGCAGATGACAGCTCCTGCGTAGCCTCTAGTATCACGGTCCCGCATCAGTGCATCCTTTAGCTGACGTATGGGCTTCATTCGTCTTCGGAAGCTTCCGTTGCTAGCCATGTCCCACGCGACACGACCAATAATGCGAACCAGTTTCCAGGTTCCTCCCATTGCAGTCGCAGTTTCGCGAAGTTTGTATCTGTAATCTACTACCTCTTGACTTATGCCGTCCAGACCAGCCTCAGTGAAGTATGTTTTCCATTCAGACATCGTGGGAATCTTCATCGGAAGTCCGACCGCCTGTTCGAATCCCTCAAGTACTCTCTCGATTTTTGGTGTTACCTCCGAGGGTATCTCATCTGCGAAGAATAGCTCATTCATGCCAAGTCTCCCGCCAGGATTGAGTACTCTTGCAAACTCGTGAAAAACACGAGGCTTCTCCAGAAAGACCGATACGAATTCGGTCATCAACACATCAAACTCAGCATCATGGAATTCCAGCTTGTATGCATCACCTTGCTGAAACCGAACATGGTCTTCGAGACCCCATTCAGTGGCTCTTTTTTGCGCTCCCTTGACCATGTCAGTTGAAATGTCAACACCTACTAGATCACAATTCGTATTTTTCGCTATTCGGCAGGCACTATATCCGGTACCGCAACCCACCATGAGGACGCGAGTGTCGCTGTCTATCGCTAGCAACTCAGCAATGCGGTCTGACGCCCTTAGGCCGCCCCAGTGGAAGTACGGTATACCCATTGATGCTGCGTAGTCATAGTATCCCATTTCATCGAGATTTCGACGTTCTGGCACCTTATGCACCACACTCAAAATTCACGCTATGGCTTCGCCGTCTGTTGAATTCCCTTATAGGTTTCTTTCAGCGCATTAATAGAGTAAGAAGTTGTAGTGAGGGTCGATTTGAATATCTGAAAACGCGAAAAGTAGGGCGATGTGGTGCGAAATGCCTAAATAGGTTAACAGAGCAGGTTAGCCACCACTGAGGTCGAGGAGATTACTAGAAAGATAGAAATCTGAGGATAACAACCGGAACACAGGAGGTCTGTTGAGTGTCTTCTAAGAATTACTTTGGATACGCAGCAAAAGGTGTGGGACAGCCACTCGAGCTATTCACCTTTGCAAGTCCCAAACTTGGGAAGAATGATGTTAGGGTTTCAGTCACACACTGTGGTGTGTGCCATACCGACATCCACGCTATTGACAATTACTATGGAATAACCGTATTTCCCTTTGTCCCCGGTCACGAGATCGTTGGTCATGTTTCTGCTTTAGGTCAAGAGGTATCTAACCTGAAGGTAGGAGATCGAGTTGGTGTTGGTTGGCAGGGTCGTTCCTGTATGAAATGCAAGTGGTGCTTGCAGGGGGAAGAGCAGCTCTGCATGGACATTGTTGAATCAGGTACATGGGTCCCCTATGGCGGTTTTTCGTCCTCTATAATTGTGGATAGTCGTTTTGCCTACCCTTTGCCTGACTCTATGCCCTCCGAGGTGGCAGCTGTGCTAATGTGCGCGGGGGTCACTGTCTATTCCCCACTCCGTTCCTATGCAATGCGGGAAAAGCAGAAAATTGGCATCATTGGTGTTGGGGGTTTAGGCCACCTCGCATTGCAATTCGCCCGTGCTTTAGACTATGAAGTCACTGCAATTTCCTCCTCTCCGGGGAAGAAGAAGGAAGCACTAGCCTTTGGTGCAGACCACTTCCTTGTTTCGAATGATAATGATGCCTTGCGGCAGGCTGCGTTCAGCTTTGACCTTTTGTTATGCACCGCCAGCGACAAGATCAACTGGGAGTTGTTATTGAACACCTTGAAGAAGAATGGGAGTTTTATCCTAGTTGGTTTCCCGGATATAGAGTTTAATTCTACTGACCTGGTAGCACACCAACTGTCGCTCACAGGCTCCTTCATAGGCAATCGAGCGACGATGTGTGAGATGCTCTCGTTCGCTCAGAAGCACAGCATCATGCCTAAGGTGGAGTTGATGTCCATGACAGAGGTTAACGAGGCTATTCAGAAGGTCAAGGATAACAAGGTTCGATACAGAATCGTT
>JBHLQJ010000115.1:0-8808 GCA_048884945.1 Candidatus Thorarchaeota archaeon
CCTCCTCTTTCGCTAGATTAAACACCTCCAGATTCCATTCAAGCATTAGGGTGGCTGCTTCACTGAAGGATATAGAAACTCCTTGACTTCCTCTGGCTTTAGCCATAGTGATGAATTGCCCAGGTGTCACATAACGGGTCAGTTCTGGGGTAGGCTTTTGCTTCGTGATGTCAAAGTTCTGACAGAAGGGACAGGATGCATTGCATCCCCAACTCCCGACAGTGAGTGCCATCGAACCCGGCGCAAAATGAAAGAACGGTTTTTTCTCAATGGGATTATTACTGATAGAGGAAACATTCCCATAGACCAAAGTCTTCACAGAGCCTCCAATGTTTGCTCTTGTGCCACATGTGCCCCACAGCCCTTCATGAATTACACATCTATGGGAACAGGTAAGACATCGTACAGCATCACCCTCCATCCTCTGAAGGGTTCCATCTCGAACTACTTGAGGATTAAACTGCTTCAAATCAACTGTAGTCAAATTGACTTACCAAGAACCAGTATGGCTTATTCAGATTATAGCAATTGTCATATGAGAGATGTGTGTTTCGCGTATAGCTAAGTAGAACATATCTGGCTGATAGAAAAGCTACTCTTCTCCCGCTAGTCTGTGAAGAGAAATGTTCTATGACTGCCGCAAGTCCCACATTTTCCAACAATGACACCCTCATCGAAAAATCCTTGGAGACCATATGCTCCCTCATATCTTTCACAAAGGCAGAGGATGTATGAGTTTGAACCACAGGAACATATCGGTTGATCTTGTTCCACCTCTGGATATTCGCCTCTCTTAATGCTAAACAAAATCTGGACCAGTCCACATTCACTACAGGTTCCAATAACTGTTCCAGCGAAGTCTAATGCTGGTCTAGCCTCATCACATGCAGCACTATAACTAATCTGAATCATGAAGGGAACAACCCGTTCGCACTGTTGACATCTAAAAAGACTACACCTGTGAATGTCATCCGGGTATGCAGAAGCATTAATCTCTGACTTTGCATAATCTTCTAGATTTTCACTCGCCATAGTCAGCTGACCTTGGAAGTTCCGATTTCCAAGAGATATAACTCTACCTTCTGTAAAACAGAGAGATCTTATACCTCCATAGATGTCATCTGTCTATCGCTCTAGTAAACTGTTTTTCCGCACCTCGGACATCTATCCTTGCCATCTGCACTGAGAATAGGGTACACAAATGATTTACCGCAATTACTGCATGGTCCATATCTTCTCGTTCTGGTTGGTTTTGGTTTAGGGGGTGGCTCGAACCACTCTGGCCATGGGTCTGATAAAAAGCCTGCACCTGTAAGAGCAGCTCCGCAATTATCACAGACAACAATGCCGGGTGTGTTGATGTGATTACAATATTCACAAACTAGAAGTTCGACATTCGTATACTTGTCTTTCCTGTCTACGTATTTCCGTCCTACAATTCCTTGCACTAGGATACATACTCCTAATGGTAAGAGATTAATCCCAATCAATATAGTTGCAGGACTCGGTATAAGAAACATGACAACTCCAGTCAATGTTGCAAAGGCACCGATGTTTTGTTTCCAACGTGCACTTGCTGCAAGTTGACATTCACGGCTACAATACAAATCACCATAATCCTGTTTCACCCAATCTGGACTATGGGGAGTCCCACACCATTTACATCTAGCTAGGTAGTCAGATCTTACTAGTAATCTGTCAGACTCCTCAGTCACGATACTCATCCCACTCGCATTCAAGTATTATATGCATCAAAGCGATATAGGATTTCTCTTCCCCGAATACAATTTCAAAGGTACAGAAGGATCTTGAAATAGAAATCTATTGTTTTTTTCTAAAAGACTAAAATTAACTACTCTCCAATACTATCTTTCCACATTTAGGACATCTATCATTACCATCAGCACTAGAAACAGGATAATTGAATGATTTGCCACAATATCTGCAAGGTCCAAATTTTCTCTTTGGCTTAGGTGGCACAAACCACTCCGGCCAAGAATCTCCAGCATACTGTGCATCAACAAGAGAAGCTCCGCAATTGTCACAATCAACGACACCCGGAGTACAGATATGATTACAATACTCACACACCAAAAGTTGGGAGTCTCTATACTTATCTTTCCTGTCTTCGTAACTCTGTCCTGCCATTGCAAGAGCTGACAAACAAAATCCCGATATTAGTGTCAATACTCCGTACATGAAGAATTCAATGACGTACCTAGTTGAAGTATAGGGGTTTACAACTCCCACATAGAAGGAAATAGACAGCAGAACTACTCCAAGTACACTGAAACAGACACCTACTGCTATTCTCCCCTCTTTTTGGTCCGTTGATTGGCATTCTATGCTGCAGTAAATTTTCCCCTGCTGCGTACTTACCCAGTCTGGACTGTAGGGAGTCCCGCACCAATTACATCGAGTGATGTACTCTGATTCCACAAGTATCTTGCGGGACTTTTCGTTTGTCACATGCGCCACACTCACTATCAGATACAACTTGTTACAAAGCGATATAGGGTTTCTCTTACTAGGAGGGAAAGGCAAGGAATCGAGGATTCCTTTTCTCTTGAATTAATGATTGAAATAGATTTCACAATGCGTGTTGATGCCTGTTATGTGAACTCATCATAGTAAAGGTAGATTGTGGTTGATGTGACGGTCTCCTAGGACATAAGCATTATATCCCACGGCATCCATAGATATGGTCACTTCGTATCTCATGACAGGAGTAGGAGCGAGTTGATTAGAGAACTTAAAAGAATAGTAGCTAATCCTCATACTAAGATAGTGCCACTGTTAATTGTCCTACTAATCATTTCCATGACATTACCCGTATCTTCAGATGCTGCGAGAAAGCAACCTAAATGGACCATCATGGTATACTTGGATGGTGACAACAATCTTGATGCCTATGGCTGCCAAAATATAGAATCCATGAAAGCAGTTGGTTCTACAAAAGACGTAAACATCATTGTTCTATGGGATAAATACGATGATGTGGCTAATCTCTATTATGTTGGATTGAATGAACTTGAAATCATTCAGGGCTTCTCTTTGAACGGGGAAGAAGCTAATATGGGTGATCCAAATACACTCGAAGCTTTTGTAGATTTTACAATGAAACGATTTTATTCTGACCACTTTGCCCTAATTCTTTGGGATCATGGTGACGACCTCCGAGGTTGTTGTTGGGATGACCATCCAGAAGATTATCTTTCACATCAAGAAATCACAGGAGCTTTATCTGGTGTGCAACTTGACATTCTTGCATTTGATGCATGTGTCGAAGGAATGATTGAGGTCGTATACGAATATGCTTGGGCTGGAGTTCAAATCGACTACTTTGTTGCTACTGAAGGTTATGTACCTTATGCGGGATTTCCATACAGCTCCTTCTTGAACAAACTTACTTTGAATCCAGGAATGAGTGAATACGACCTATCCGTAATCATGGTTGACGAATACATTTCCTTCTATGACACCATGCGACCAGCATCCAGACTTGTTGAGCTGGGCTCCATCAACATGGCATATGTTGAACTAATCGTTGAGCAGCTGAGCAGTCTAGCAGATACACTGAGACCGCTCATGCAGGGTGATACCCGAGAATTCTATCATGGACTGGTTGCTGAAGCCCGAGGCGCTGGAAATATGGGCTGGTCAGAATATGGTTGGGAGGCTTATGTTGACTTGCCAACCTTTGCGAAGACCTTGAGCGATAACGGAATTAGTCAAGCCACATCTCTCCATGATACCCTCATGGAATGTATCTATGCCAAAGCAAGTTGGTCAATGAAATCGGCTGAAGGAATGGGAATCTTCTTCCCCAATTCCTATGGGTCTTTCACACACAACCTCGTCTGGCATGGTGATGCCTACCTCGAATTGCAGTTTCCATATGAAGGGTTCTGGGACTTCCTGCAAGCATATTGGGGCTAATCGTGCATCAATAATCAAAGAAACGTCGGTCTGACGTAATGATTTAGCAGTCAACATATTTGATGAAAGATCGCGTTGATACTTTGATATATCTCACAGGTTGGAGCTACGAAAATGCTAGTGGAGGATATCAGAGTGAGTTGACTCGAGGTAGTAATCGTTTTTCATATGATTTCAAGGAACAAACATCTCCACAAGGTCCTTAGAGATTTGTTCAGCATCTTGTCGCACTTCAGTTCCATCTGAAAAGAATAAGAATGAGAGCCCTTCTAGTGAAGCAATCAAAATGCGGGCTCTTCCCTCAGGATTTGCAACTCCACACTCCTCATAAAGCTTAGTTGCTAAATTCATATGCTCTTTGTATGACTTCAACCACTCACCATTTATCTCCTTTCTAGTGGCACCTTCTTCATATATCTCATAGGAGAACCGACGGAGAGTGGGGTGCTCCATAAACATCTGAACAGAACTCCGGATGAATTGCGTCAGTTTCTCTTGTGGTGTCCCCTTACTAATAATCTGCTTAAGATGAGGGTTCCAGAGTTTATTGAATCCTTGAAGAAGCGACTCGCATGCAAGATCATACTTCGAGTTGAAATAATGGAACACAGCACCTTTTGAGATACCAAGTTCAGAACATATGCTGTCAATGCTGACCTTATGATACGACCTCTCAATGAATTGACGGAAGGATTCATTGACGATGTTCTCTTTAGTGTCTGGTTCTGTCATCGCAACCAAACCCTCCAAATCATTAACTTACTAGTTGGCTTTATGTCATCGGGTTTGGGATACATATACTTACTTCCTCAATTTGTTCACCATGCTCCTAAATGCCACCTTAAATATATCGAGATTCATCATCTTGATTTGGTTCCAGATGAAACTTGGTCTTGTATAGAACTTGTAGTATGCTCTTGTGAGATGCTTTTTGATTGACTTTCGAGAGAGTCCTGGAAGGTCCATGATCGGTTCAAGAACAGTAAATTGAGACCAATCAGTAACTGTCATCCATCCATTTTCCATAGCCTCGTCGTACAGGGGTGTCCCTGGATATGGTGTACAGATAGTGAACTGAGCAAGATCTGGATCCAAACTACATGCAAAATCAATAGTGGAATGAATATCATCGTGTGTTTCACCAGGGATTCCTAGAATGAATGAGAGGACAACTTCCAGACCGACCGCTTTCGCTCTTTTTACAGCACTGATTATTTGACTTAGTCGTATTCCTTTCTTGATTCTATCAAGGATTCGTTGACTACCTGATTCTGCTCCAATATAGATGGTATGACAACCAGCAGTCTTTAACCAATCAGCCATTTCTGGGTGTCGTGCCATGATATCTGCTCTAGATGAACAAGTCCATCCAATGTTTTCAATGCCTTTGGTTATGAGTGAACAGATATCCTCAACCCTCCTATGGTCAAAGGTGAACAGGTCATCAATAAATGTGACATCACGAACACCGTATCTGTTTTGAAGCAATTCAATTTCCCGCACTACATTCTCAGCAGACCGCCCTCTCCAGCGCTTTCCAGTAATTCTTGATGATGAACAGAATATGCACTGATATGGACAACCTCTGCTCGTTATCATCGGAGCTATTCTTTTACCATGAGGAAAGTATCGAGGAAGGTTGAGAAGGTCATATGCTGGGATGGGAAGACTATCAAGGTCTGCAATATATGGCCTGTCTGGATTTCTGACTATGTTTGTGCCAACTCGTGTTGTGGTTCCTGGTACTCTGTCATGGCATCTATTTTCATTGGTTTCCCATAGAATATCATGCATGGTAAGTTCTCCCTCTCCCCGAACAACTACATCAATCTCAGGACAATCCCTAAGCACCTGCTCATCTTGGAAGGTCACGTGGGCTCCTCCGGCAACAACGAGTGTTTCTGGGTCATGGTCCTTGGCCATTTTTGCCGTTTGATACACGTCGTGTATGGAGGGAGTTGTTTGGCCACTTATTCCAACCACATCAGGGGAGAAAGAAGTCAGGATTTCTGCGAAATCTGTGACCCGAGAATTCTGGAGGAGCCCATCGTGTATTTTTATTTCATGATTTCCAGCTTCCCTGAGATAACTTGCGATATACCCAATTCCCAGAGGGGGACTTGTATAGCTGAATGAGTTTTTGATATCACAATTAGATTGAGGTACTGTAAGCAGAACCTTAGCTAATCTTCACCCCTCCGTAAAATTCGCTTGCGCAAATGATTTTGAAACTTGTAATAGGAACTCAAGCTCTGAAGTGCAGGTTCCAGCTAACTTATCCCAGTGTTCCTTGTTATAGATACAACCCGGATCGGGTGCAAGTTCATCTCCAAAATAGCCTATTGCTCTAGCACGACAGCCGCCACAGACATATCGTCTTTCGCAACTTCCACAAGCATCCTTTAGGATGTCCTTATCTCGCAGTCTTTGAAGAAGAGAAGAGTGAATCCATAATGATACAAAATCGCCCGTGACAATGTTTCCAACTCTCATTGTGTTAATATGCGGGAAGAAGACACAAGGGTAGATGTCTCCATTGGGTTCTAGTGACACGTAAAATCGACCCGCGCCACAGCCACCAATAAACTCAGAGAGGCCACCCATCTTTGAAGGTAGTCGTGCATTGCTAAAGTGAGTTGGAGTCACTAGTTCATCGTTTTTAATCACCTTGGAGTTGGCATCGTATGCAAACCTACCAAACTGTGGCGCAGTTGTCAAAACTTCTAGTGATGAATCTTGTTTACTGGTCATCCTCTCCCATAACACTTCTAGCAGATATTCGCGCTCCTCAGGCGTGAGATCCATGTGAATTAATTCTGTCCCTCTTCCGACAGGTACTAGGTTATAGAACATGAGCCATCTGACCTTGAGATTCTCACATAGCTCAATCACATCGTGAATCTCGGTGATGTTGTGTCGTGTGACTGTTGTGGACACTTCGACAAACAATCCCTGCGCTACACAATTCTTGATTCCTGCGATGGTCTTTACGAAAGCTCCCGGAACGCCTCTGAACTCATCATGGGTTGTTGGATTCGCACCATCAATGCTGACTTGGACAAACTTCATTCCTGCTTCTCTAAACAACTTGACCCGAGTCGGATTGGAGAAGGATACTCCATTTGTTGCAACTGCGACATACATTCCCCGTTGTGTTGCTCGACGAATAAGAGTGAGTATATCTGGTCTTATCGTTGGTTCTCCGCCAGAGAATGCTAGAAATACAACGCCTGCGTCAGCCAACTCATCAATAGCCTTGAGAGCATCCATAGTTGACAGCTCATCTAGCTCTCTTTGACCCGCACTCTCATAGCAGTGTATACACTTCAGATTACAGGCTCTTGTTACATTCCATACTATTTGAAATGGAGCTCCTGGTGTGAAAGGTCTATTCACTCCAAACCTTGCCAGACCGCTCACAATGCTCGACATGGATCTTCTGAATATGTCGTCATTGAGAGCTTCCTTAACATTATCAAAAGTCGTACCGAAGACCTTGGAACCTATTTTTATCATCGCACGTGTTAGGACTGCCGAAATCCTGCACCTTGAGCATACACTCTTCCTCTTGCCAGCTATCAGGTCTAGAGCAACATTGAGATGAGTGTCGCCATCAGATTGACATTTTTTGGTAATGACCACTAGTAGATTTTTCATCAGTCGAAATGATGTCAAACCAGTGAGTATGTTGACTTTCGAGTCTGTTTCCATTCCCCGCTTTTTCGTTTTCAGACCAACCTACAAACTGATACCGACCAGTCGGTATGTATAATAAACATAGTCCGCCCGGATATAAGACCTACGTCCAACGCAAAAGAGTGGGTTATTGGTGTGAAGGAAAACAAGACTCTGAAAAATGCTCAGATAGTAATTATGAATATCATCACGACTCTCAGGATAACCCAACGTTATACGAAGGGATGTGAATGAAGATAGGTGAGTTCACAGAAGAGTTTGTTCTCCAGCTGGCCCGAAAAGCATACAATGAAGGAGATGCTGATTTTGATATCACGCCCGAGTGCTGTGCTCTATTAGTAATCGACATGCAAGATGAGTTTGTGAAACCTCATTGGTCACCTGATTGGGTTCCAGAAGCGACAAGACAGGTTCCCCGTATCAAGAACTTGATAGAACACTGTAGACGTAGAAATGTTCCTGTTATTTTCACAGTATATTCCAAGACGCACAAATATTTGGATCGCCCCCTGACTGGCAAATTCATGCCCGGTAGATACTCAGAGCTTGACGTTGATTTCTCCCAATTCTACGTTGATGGGAAAATCTGGCACGAGCTAGCCCCTGAGGATGATGAAATTGTTATCAAGAAGTCCTCCTACGGAGCGTTTTATGATACTCCTTTGGAAACAATATTGAAGAATCTAGAAAAAGACACGGTGATAATTTGTGGAACCTTGACCAACTATTGTTGCGGAGCCACAGCGCGGCAAGCATATGAACGAAGCTTCAAAGTGGTCTTTGGAAGCGATGTGACCTCCACTGATGATCCCGAGATGCAGGAGCCTGAATTGAGAGTGTTGCGGAAAGGCTTTGCGAAGGTTCTAAGCGCGGATGAGATTATTGCCGCGCTAGAAAAATAACTGGTCACTATTGCACAAGCAAAATTGCGTATCGGTTAATTTCTTCAAAGTGGTCTCTCAAAACTTTGATTGGGAATCCTACTTTCGATACTGTGGAAAAGAGATCTACTGCTAGGCCTTCCGGTGTAGGACGTGCTTTTCTTTTATTCTTACAATCCTCTCGAGTGTTGACACACTCTCTACAAACTTCACAGTTACCTATTGAGAGTAAGAATGCTTTGACATATCCTCGCAGGAAGACATCTCTTTCAAGACTAAGCAGCTGGTTCTT
>JBHLQJ010000116.1:0-8713 GCA_048884945.1 Candidatus Thorarchaeota archaeon
GATATATGATCGATTGACAGCGAGAGAGAACCTTGTCTTCTATGGTGGGCTCTATGGAATCCCTGAGGACGTTCTGAATGAGAGAGCTGATAACCTCCTCGATATTGTTGGTCTCAGAGAGAAGGAGAACTACCAAGTCAAGGGATTCAGTGGAGGGATGAAGAGGAAGGTTCTCGTGGCCAGGTCACTCATCATCGAGCCCGAGGTCATCTTCATGGACGAACCCACGACAGGAGTTGACACAATTGGTGCAAGGGTTGTCCGAAACCTGCTCAAGAAACTAAGCTCAGAGAGGGATCAAACCATCATTCTTACCACACACGACCTCAACGAAGTATCAGAGCTTTGCCATCGGGTAGGCATAATGAATCAGGGAGCTCTTGTTGCGATTGGAAAACCATCCGAGCTTGAGGAGAAGTACAAGAAAGCCAATCTGGAGGAAGTGTTCACAGGATTGGTCACAGGCGAGGGGGTGTATAGTGAGTGAAGAGTAAGAAGAAGTCACCAACCAATGGTACAAAGACAATATGGCTTCTCAAGAAAGAAGTGAAGAGTGTCATTCGGTCTCGCTGGTTGATTTTAGGATTCGTGATAAGCCCACTCTTCGCATGGCTATTTCAGGGCTTCTTCCTGAATTTCCTTTTTGCTACTGCAATCGAGCCAGAAACAGTGTACATCACTGTCGAAGACGAAGGTCCCTGGGGGCAATATATCTATGACAACTTCAACACTCTGTATCAAATTGAAAAGACCTTGCCTGCTGACCAACAATACCTCAAGTTTGAGGATTTCATCAATGTAAGTAGAAGTGATGGGAAAGCCCTATGGGACAATAGAACAGCACCGGTGTGGATCTACATACCTGGTAACTTCACAGAGTTATTTGAACAATATAATGTGACCACCCTCACGATCTATGTGAATTCAGGGAGTTTTAGAGCGTCTGCAGCATTCGAGAGAATAAAATTCTATGCTCAATATTGGATGAGAACGACAGACTTGTATGTGCAACAGATCACACCGCCTGCTGCTGAAGCGAGCTACGGACATCAGTTGGCAATCTTCTTGGTTATGATCACATCAGTGATGGCACCGAGTCCATATATCAGTAAATCATTTGCTGGAGAACGAGAACAGCACACCTTAGAGGCGCTGCTCGTAGTCCCAATGAGTCGACTCAGGATTTTAGGAGCTAAGCTAGTCGCAGGTCTCATTCTGACCATGTTTTACTCCATATTCACAGTCGTTGGAATTCTAGTGTACAATTATCTGGTAACAGTAAGAGGCAGTGGAAGCATTAACAGTGGAAGTCAAGTAGATTACTATAGTGTCCACATAGGAACAATCCCATTGATTTTCTTCTGTCAGTTTCTAATACTCCTCTGTGCCATAGGAATAGGTGTTGTGATCTCCACTATGGCTAAGGATCAGGCAACATCGGAATCAATCAACAATCTAGTTCTCCTAGTACCCACCATGGTAATAGGGATACTCGGATTCGCAGGAAGTCTTAGCCAATTGAGCGGCGTATTTGGGTTCGTTGTGATGCTGATTCCCTTCAGTCATGCGATCATGTTCTTGAATGGCGTCCTTTCACCTGCTCCGGATCCTATCAGCCTGATAATCAACATCGTGTATATGCTGGGTTTTACATTAGTATTTCTGATACTTGGTGCGAAAGCGTTTGAGCGAGAGGCAATCATTGCTTAACGGACCGGCCACTTTGGACGATTATCTATCTCAGCTCGCTCCATCAACGCCGTACTGTGTTCCCTAGCAGTCCTCATGACAGTTTTTTCATCAAGGGTGAGAAGCCGTTTGTGCTGCATCAGAAGACGACCATTGACTATCACGGTGTCAACGTACTCTCCATTTCCCGAGTAGACAAGATTTGAAACTGGATTGGTATGAGGTGTCAACCCTAACTCGTGTAAGTTGATTAGAATGATATCTGCGAGCTTACCTGGCTTAAGAGACCCCACACTTTTGTTAATGCCCATAGCTACAGCACCACCAAGGGTAGCCATTTCTATCGCCTGTTCTGCGGTCATAACCAATGGGTCACCAACATAGGACTTGTGTATCAGAGCAGCCAGACGCATCTCACGGATCATGTCGTAGGTATTGTTTGAGGGCCCGCCATCACAACCCAGAGAAACTGGCACACCAGCTTGAAGCATCTGAGGAATCTTAGCAAACCCAGATGCGAGTTTCATATTGCTTGATGGGCAATGACTGATGTTTGACTTGCTTTCAGCCAGGACTTTGAGCTCCACGTCTTCAAAATGAATGCCATGTGCAAAAACCATGTCTGGACCAAGAAGGTCATGATTCTTAGCAAAGGTGGTCAGGTTCGTACCAAAGTTCTCTTTGACATACCTCACATCATCAACAACCTCACCAAGGTGCATAGTCATCCGTGTCTTCTTTTCCCGGGTTCTCCGAGCTACATCTTTGAAGAGGTCGGACGTGACAGCACCAAGTGACCGGAGACCATACCAGACTTGTATCCTCCCATCAGCTTTGCCATGCCATTTGGTGTACATCTCGTCGGTTTCCTTCAGGCAAGCGTCTGCATCTTCCACCATCCCAGGATACATAATATCAGCACTGTCAGCATACCCTGTTGAGTCCATGATGATCTTAGAGAGTGCTCCTCTCATCCCGACTTTTTCCACAGCTCTGGCGATCCCATCGAAACCATATCGAGTATGAATCATGCACTCAATGAAGGAAGTTGTACCAGTCCGAATCATCTCAGCCATACATAGCTCCGCTGAAACGCGTCCATCATCCTTTGTGAAATTACCCTGAAGGACCCAGACATATTTCTTGAGCCAATCAACAAGAGAGACATCATCAGCACACCCTCGAATTAGGGCTTGCGCAAGGTGGGCGTGTGTATCGATTAGTCCAGGCATCACCAGTTTGTTTTTCGCGTCTATGACTAGCTCAGCCTTATGTCTCTTCAAATCAGCACTCTTTCCGAGCTCCACGATGGTATCGTTCTCGATGTAAAGAGATCCATCTGTTATGATTTCTCGTCGGGGATCTAGAGTTAGAATATACCCATTTTTTATGAGGATAGATTTTGGCTGCAAGACCGGATTCCTCCCTGCAGACCGAGTATCTACTCCGGTGCGACATAACAGTTGTGGTGTGCAAAGCTACTCAGCAATCTGGAAATTAATAACGATTTTCAAACCGTGGTCATGCTTGCCTTTTACCCGGTCTTTCACCTCAGGTGTGCCACCATACTTTTCTGCAAGTCTCCTGACAAGATGCAATCCAACTCCACCATATCGACGAGTTGGTTCGAACAGGACTAGTTTCTTTTCATCAGTTAGTCCGGGGCCATTATCAGAGATACTAAGAATAAACTGGTCTCCCGAAACCCTTCCTCTTATTCGTACTTCCTTCTTATCATCTGGTAGAGGGTTGTGCACGACAGCATTCTCAAGAAGGTTCCAGATTAACTGACTTAATGCTTGATCCGCAAGCACCATCACTTTAGGCGGCAATTTATCAGTATCCACTCTTACGCCTCGTTGTTTAAATAGCAACTCGCATTCCGCATGAATCACTTGTATAATATCCGCAGGACTAAGAGGTTCTGTCTTTGCCTCTTCTGCCTTTCGAACCTTCTGGATGAGCTCAAGGCATCGTAGGGCTCCATCCATGACATATCGTTTCGAACGTAGAATTTGATCAGGGGGTGAATCTTTCTCGAGAAAGTCGCCTCCAGCCAATATGAGTTGGAGTTGGTTACCGATGTCATGAAGAAGTAAGTCAAGAAGGAAGTACACCTCTGCTTCAGCTTTTTTCACATCAGAGATGTCAGTGAATATCGCAAGACTGCCAATGTACTCACCATCTGGACCGAACAATGGAGAGGCACTGACCATTACAGGAATAACACCTCCAGACTTGTGCTTCAGTAAAGCCTCATAGTGCTCAATCTTGCCACTCCTACGTTCTTCCATCTTCTCAATTACTTGATTCTCTGTCCATCCATGCAATATGTCGGTAATAGGCATTCCAATAAGGGTCTCTGGGTCATCACAGCCCATCATTTTGCATAATGCATCATTCGCTAAGACCATCTTCCCTTCTGCATTGTCCACGCCGAGACCGGAGTCCATCGTTTCAATTAGAGACCTGTATCTTCGTTCACTCTCTTGGAGGGCATATGCGCTTCTCTGTTCATCTGTGATGTCAACAAGCTGTCCTACTGACTTAATTGTTCCATCGCTACTTCGAATAGTTCCAACATTCATTCGAATGTCAACAACTTCGCCACCTTTCCTAACAACTCGAAATTCATAGAGTGAAGGGACAGTTGCGCCTCTCTGACGTTTCCTATACCGCTCTGCTACTAGTTCCACATCATCAGGATGGATAAACTTCCTGAAATCGTTCCCTAGGAGCTCACTCCTCCTGCGACCAAGGATATCACACATTTTGTCATTCACATATTCAAACCGATAGTGATTATCAACAATAATCATGCCAGCAAAACTATAGTAGTCCACCATAAACTCCAAAATTTCTTTTCGCGCCAGCATCTTCTCTTCTGCTACTTCTCTCCGGCTTAGATCCACAACATAGACAATATACCCAGTGATGTCACCATTCTCGACAATCGTGTTAGCGTAGACTTGAGTTGGAATTCTGACATTATCACTTCTAACAACTCTCAAGGAAATGGAGACTGAGTGTTCGCCATGTCTGAGTAATCTAAGTCCATCCTCTACGAGAGATATTTGTTCAGGCGCGACAAGATCCGCTGCAGCCATGTCTGGGGTGATTGTGTCTTTAGAGAGTTGCAGGAGTTCCAAAGCGGGAGGATTAGCATATTGGAGTATGAACTTCTTGTCAAACTCAAAGACAGGGATGAGCATGCCGTCTGCCACTTGGCGAAATTGCTTCCTTTTTGGGGACGGCACTCGTTCATACGACTCTTTCATAGTCCCACATCTCTGTCAGTTGCTAACTCCAACCCAGCGCAGCGTGTGGTGGTATGTGTGGTTCGACGAGAATGTTCTTCATATACTTTAGTCAGACGTATTCGACAGACGACAACATCTTAAAGTGGCAAACGCAAGAGGCTAAAGGTCGTATATCACTTGGAGAGACCAACTGTTGAAGAGCTTTCTTACAATTGACCTCCACAAATGCACTGGTTGCAGGAACTGCGAACTGGCTTGTTCTTCTGCGCGCACAAAATCGTTCAACCCTAGAAGGTCGAGGATACAGATTCTCAAGGACGAGCCTCGAAACTTGACGGTTCCAATGGTATGTCTGCAATGTGATGAACCATTATGCAAACAAGCCTGTCCAAATGGAGCAATCTTGTACAACGAGAAAGATACTCTGTATGTTGACAGTGATGTCTGTATTGGCTGCATGAACTGCGTCACAGCATGCATCTATGGAGGGATAGAGATTGATCCCAAAACGTTGAAAGCTGTGAAGTGCGACCTGTGTGGGGGTGATCCTGCATGCATCAAATCTTGTGAGTATGGAGCGATCAGCCTAGTTAAAGCCAAAAAACCGGGACTCAAAGCAAGAAGAGAAGGCATCGACCTAGCATTTCAAATAATCGGATTGAAGACCGGAGAGGTGGTTGAATGACTTTTCCATACAAAGGCTATGCGGGCTACTATTTAGATGTCGACCTGACAAAGGGTAAAGTTCACAAGAAGGAGCTTGAGAAGGAATGGGCAAGACTCTACCTAGGTGGGACCGGGGTCGCAGCAAGGATTCTTTGGGAGAGAACAGGCCCGAATACAGATCCACTTGGTCCAGAGAATGTTCTGGTGGCTGGGACTGGTCCACTCACTGGTGTAATGTTCTCTCCATCGGGAAGGATGATGTTTGCCGCAAAGGGGCCCCTTACTGGTGTGTGGGCAGAGAGTCATGTTGGTGGATTCCTAGGACCTGAAATCAAGTATGCCGGCTTTGATTTTGTAGTGTTCAATGGACGCTCAAAGAAGCCAGTCTATCTCTCACTTCGAGACGGTCACGCTGAGCTTCTAGATGCAACACATCTCTGGGGGTTGGAAACCAATGTGACCACTGAGATGATACGAGAGGAGCACAAGGACCCCACTCTGAAGACGGGAGTTATTGGGCCTGCAGGTGAGAACAAAGTATTGTATGGTTCTATCATTGTCGATTTCTATCGAGCTGCAGGGAGAGCAGGGTTGGGATCAGTTCTAGGTTCAAAGAATGTTAAGGGGATAACTGCAAGTGGAGCTCAAGGGATAGACGCGTATGACATGGATAAGTTCCTTGAGGCAAACGAGAGAGAGATGGAAAGACTAAGAGACCCTCTCTGGACTGATTCCCTCTCATCACTCAGAAAGTATGGAACGACGGACTTGGTTGCCATCATCAATGAGATTGGAAGATTACCAACTAAGAACCATTGGACTGGTTTCTATGAGAATGCAGATGACATTGGACCCGAGGTTATTGCCGAAAGGTACAGAATAGCGCAGGAAGCATGTCATGGATGTGCCATTGGTTGCAAGTACATCATTCGCGTCAGTGAGGGCAAGTATGCCACAGGACCAATAGGAGGACCTGAATATGAAACAATAATGGCATTTGGCTCAAACTGTCTAAACAACGACATTGAGTCCGTGTTCCATTTGGGTAAACGATGTGACCTGCTCGGAATGGACACCATCAGTTGCGGAAAGACAATTGGTTTTGCTATGGACCTCTTCGAACAAGGGATTATCACTGCAAAGGATGCTGATGGCTTGGACCTCAGCTGGGGCAATGCCGAATCACAGGCTGCTCTAGTGGAGAAGATTGCCAGACGTGAAGGGTTCGGTGACATCTTGGCAAATGGTGTGAGAAAAGCTGCAGAGATGATTGGAGGAGAAGCTTGGAGGTTTGCAGTGCATGTCAAGGGTCTCGAGGCTTCTGGACAGGACCCACGAGCCCACCAGAGCATTGGGCTCACCTACGCAACAAATGTGAGAGGCGCAGACCATCTGAGAAGTCTTTCAAGCCTTGAGGAACTTGGCTATCCTGATATTGTCATTCAACGGTTTGGTAAGGAAAAAGCGGATGAAATTCTAAATATCATGTCACCAGTTCACAAAGGACAGGTGGTCTGGGACATGGAAGACCTTTACGCAATTGTGGACTCTGCGGTTATCTGCAAGTATGGAACAATGTGGCCACCTGTCTATTACTTTGACACATTCGTCAATGTGATTCCTCACCTCACAGGCATGACTGATTGGGCAGACCCCAAGTTTGTCAGGAGGACAGGCGAACGAATCAGTCATCTGAGGAGAGCATATAATCATAGGCTTGGCGTGACTCGCAAAGAAGAAACTTTGCCACCCAGACTGCTGAAAGATCCAATGCCAACAGGACCTTCAAAGGGAGGGCTCCCAGATCTTGATCATATGTTAGACGATTACTACAAATACAGAGGGTGCGACCGTGAAACTGGATACCCAATGGAAGTGAAACTAAAGGAACTTGATCTTGGTTTCGTAATTGACGACTTAAAACCACGAGGAATGACTAGGTAGGTAGGTACAGAAATACCAACAGAATTAGACTTAAGTGACATATAAAAATGCGATAGGCAACTATTCCTTTTGCCCCATAGAAGGCGAAGACTAAAGATGATTGAAAGGGACACAATGGAAAGACAGGTTATTCTATATACATTGGGAGCCCTCGTTGGTGTTATTTCTGGTTTTGCATCTATTTTGTTCAGACTTCTAATTCTTGGGATGAGCCTGGTTTTTGTCACTGTCCCACAAGTGCTTGGAATTGTCGGCTGGGTTATTGTTCCGGGTATAGGCGGATTGTTGGTAGCTGCAATAGTCATAAAATATGCCCCAGAAGCCAAAGGGCATGGAGTACCTGAAGTAATGGAAGCATATGCTCTTCGTGATGGAAATATACGTTTTCGCGTTCCCCTTCTAAAGAGTATAGGATCCGCTATCACCATAAGTTCAGGCGGGTCATGTGGTCGTGAAGGACCAATCGCACAAATTGGTGCAGGTATGGGCGCGGTTGTCGCAACCACATTCAAACTTGACAAAAGAGAGAGAAAGACACTGTTAGTTTGTGGACTCTCATCAGGAATAGCAGCAACTTTCAATGCTCCATTGGGAGGTGCTCTTTTTGGAATTGAAGTCTTAGCAGGTGGAATTGTCGGATTTTCAATACTTCCAGTGATTCTGGCATCTGTTATTGCAACAGCGATATCTCACTTCATTCTTGGTGCAGCGGTTTCATTTCAAGCGCCAAGTTTTGTGATGGCAAATCCCATCGAGCTTGTGTTCTATCTTGCGCTTGGTGTTATTCTGGGGACTGCAAGCGTCATCTGGATTAGAGGGTTCTACTCAATTGAAGACCTGATCGAAAAAGTACGTGTGTCAAAATATGCTCTTCCTGCAATTGGAGGTGTACTCACTGGTGTTCTTGGATTCTGCACTATCTATTTTGAGAGTATATTTGGGTACACAGGACAATTCACATCACCACAGCCATACTACCCAGCGATAATGGGAGTTGAATATGCTTTCGTCGATGCCACCTTGATTGGCCATGTAGCTCTGGGAGCGCTCTTCATATTTGGTGTCCTGAAATATTTTGCAACGAGCTTCACCCTAGGATCAGGTGGGTCTGGTGGAGTTTTTGCGCCTACTCTCTACATGGGAGCCGCTTTTGG
>JBHLQJ010000117.1:0-8709 GCA_048884945.1 Candidatus Thorarchaeota archaeon
AGGAAACTGATCCTGCACAAAGAATTATCATCTACAATCAGATCTTAGAAGCGACCATGGACCACAACGCATTCATTTGGGGATACCAAGGCGTTGAATTCCATGTTGAAGGTGCATGGATGAACGGATACGTGTTCAACCCAATGCATGACGAGTACTGGTACCACTACTACAAGACTGCATAGTCAATAGTGACCAAGTAGTTAATCTAACGCAATAGAACAAAAAGTAGACCGGGGTTCTAACCTCGGTCTCTCTTCTTATTTTTTCAGCAATGATTTGATGGCCTAGTTGGAAATGCTTATAGCACTAGTTTAATGCACAATTTGCAGGTGCCATATGCAATGCAGACCCCAGAGAAGACCAGCAGATTCACAACAATGACTTCACATCAAATGTTTACCCTTTGGTGGGAAGAACCGTGGGTGAGAAGTCTTGTTCTCCTCCTTTCACCAATAGGAATCATTGATGCTACTTTTACTGTTCTTCTCTTTCATCAAATAGGTGTCAATTTTGAGTATAATCCATTCGTACGAGCTGCACTGCTGAGTGATTGGTGGGTAGTTTGGTTCTTTCTCGATGCAATCTCTTTCTTCTTGTTCATTATGATGGCAGGGTCATATTATCTGCATACTCGAAGAAGTCTGGTCGACAATAGAATTGGTCTTGTTTCGGGTCTAGTAGCCATTAGAGTGGGCTTGGCAGCACACAATGTGATTCGGTTTTATGGAGCATTTCCAGCTTTGTTTGGAGGACTTATGATAGGGTTGATTACATTCATTATGGTGGATAGTTTGCTCGATCGAACGAGTGATGTAACTTGGCACGGATTCAAGCAATGGTGGAAACACAAGTTAGACAGGAGACACGATGAAAAGCTTATGAGGAAAGTAAAGAAGCAAAAACCTGGAGATGAAACTCAATTGGATGAAAAGATCGAGAGAGAAATCGATGCAGAAATGACCAAGACTGAAGAAGTAGTGAAACCAAGCGCACAAGGTGTTTGGAGAAAACGTGCGTACTACATATTGGGAGCTGTTGCACTTTTCATATTCATGCCCTATTTCCTTGTGTTCCTTGCAGATTTAACTGGCGTCACAGCATTTACTGACATTTATGGACCCTTGGTCTTCTGGAATCAATTATCAGCACCAGCGTTTCTACTTGGATTCTTTTCAATTTGCATCTTCACTGCTTTGATAATGTATCTGGTCCTTAGATCATTTGAGGTTCAAGAAGGCGCTTGGTAAAGGCACTGTTATATTCAACATCAAAATGCTTCTTTGACACGGTTTATTAGCGCAATAGAGTAACTTCGCTTACGGTGGCTATATGACCAAGGGTGACCCATTACTCATATTGGAAAACCTGAAAGCATACTATCCTTCAAAAAAGGGACTGGTCAAAGCTGTGGATGATGTTTCTTTTGAAGTTAGAGAGGGCGAATGTGTTGGACTTCTTGGAGAGAGTGGTTCAGGAAAGAGTAGTATGGCACTCGCGATTATAGGTCTGTTTGAAAAAGTTGCGCGGTTTAGTGCTGCAACATCAAATGACCCAACATTACAAAGAGCGTTTAAGAAAGGACTTCCTGGTGCCACAGATTTACCTGGAGTTCGAGGAAAAGTATTCTTTAGAGGAAAGGAAATAACCGCTCTATCACAAGACGAACTCACTACAATTAGAGGTCGTGAAATATCACTAATTCCACAGGGACTTGGTCATGCTCTAAATCCAAAACACAGCATAGGACATCAAACTGCTGAACCCGTTGAAATACATGACGAAAACATCAGGCTTCTTGAGCTCAAGAGGAAAGTCCTAGAATATCTTGGACTTGTTCAATTAGCTGATGCTAGCATGCGATTTGTACTGGATCCTGGAAGCTTCAGCGGGGGAGAGTCACAAAGGATACTGATTGCTATGGCGCTCATCGCTGGACCTTACCTAGTGATTGCTGATGAACCAACTTCAGCTCTGGATGTGACTGTTCAACGGCAGATTATGAATGTCCTAAAAATGATGCGTGATGAGTTTGATGTGTCACTGCTTCTCATCAGTCATGATGCAGGCGTTGTTGCAGAGATGGCTGATAGAGTTGCTATAATGTATGCTGGCAAGATTGTTGAATATGCCAGTGCAATTGATATCTTTCATGACCCGCAACATCCCTATACAATGGGTCTGATGTCGAGCTTTCCAACAATCGCGATGATGCAGATGCGTGCCGGTAAGAAACCAAAACTGAGAGGCATTCCAGGAGAGTCTCCAGACCTTTGTGCTATACCAAAAGGTTGTGCATTTCATCCTCGATGCCGATATGCAATTGATAGGTGCAAGGATGAAATACCAGAATATAGAGAGGTGAAACAAGACCATTTTATACGATGTCATAGATGGGGTGATTTAGAGAAAGAATGAAGTGTGGGCGCCAGTAGGCACCCACGGAGTATTCCTATTTCAAGTCCGAGCGTCGATGGGCACTTCATTATTTGGAGTTGAATTGCTTCATTTAATATGCAAACAACCACATGAATAGTCCCGCATCCTTCTAATCGACTTTATCCTCCCAGCTCTGACGAGTAATGTACCTATTCTGCACAACTCAAATAATATTCTTCCGCCCGCTAGAAATGAGCAGTAAGCTCAACAAAATGCATTCTGAGATGTAATGCTACAAAAATTAGATTGCTTCTACTCATCACTGAGTAGAGAAAGCCCCCAGTAAAAGAAGGGGGCTAGATGTGACTTATTGCTTGCCCATAGTTAAAGCCATAATCGCCTTCTGAACATGGAGTCGGTTCTCAGCAACATCATAGACAATAGACCTAGGACTGTCACAGACCTCATCTGTAACTTCTGCATTTCTATCGACTGGACCACAATGAGTGAAGTATGCATTGTTAGTGAATGACATCCATTCCTTTGTTGTAATCCAATCATCATACTTTGCTGCAAGCTCTATCTCTTTCTTCTTGGCTTCATCCACACCTCGTTTTATCATATCATCATAGAAGCCATCAGTCATCCAGTTGCGAGAATAGACTATGTCAGCATTCTTGTAACCTTCCTCAAGATCATGAACAACCTCAAATGTACTATCTGCAGTTTCAGCATTTTCCTCACACCACTTGATGACCTCTGGGTCTAAATCATAACCCGGAGGATGAGCAAGTGTCACATCCATTCCAAGCCGTGAATTGATCAATATACTCTCTTGGACACTACACCACGAGCGGACAAGTGCGCCTTTCCCCCAGACCTGCAAGATTTTCTTGCCTTTGAGGTTTTTACCAGCATGTTGTTGGTAACCCATTACATCTGCAAGGCCTTGACAGGGGTGGAACTTGTCATGAGCCATTGAAATAATTGGGATGCTCGCGTTGTCTGCATATTGCCTTAGGAGTTCGTCCCCTTGGCCATAATACTCAATACCAGTTTCTAGAATTCTGATTCCAAGTCCTACTGCATACCGACTCATTACCTGAGCCGCGTCTTCGACGGTCTCACCTGCTGACTTTCCAGTTTTAAGCCTCATCGTCTTCGGTTCTAAGAATTGTGCATGTCCACCAAGCTCAGTGGCTGCTGCTTCGAAGGACTGTCGAGTTCTAACACTAGGGTTGTAGAAGAACATGAAGAATGTCCTTCTATCAAGACAGTTGTTCAACGGATGGTCGTATCGGTTAGCCTTAAACTCAAATGAGAGATCTAAGGTCTTCTCAAGCTCTTCAACACTCCATTCTTGTGTTGTAATTAAATCGCGTCCATACAGACTCTTCATTGTAGTCACGAGGCAATCTCAGTTCATCTTGGATTTGAGTCTATCGCAAATTAGACCGTACCAAGAGGAAGAAACTCAAATATTACTAAATCTCTTTTCTTCATGTCTTCTTTATGTATATAATATTCTTCTCCATCCTCTCAGAGCCAATGGACTTCAATGAATCATATTAAAAAACAAAAGACACGAAAGTGATAAATTGTGCAATCGAAAATCTTGTTTGAGGGAGTATCATGGTAACCTTTGATGAGATTGAACCGGATGAGCAGATTCTAGCTACTGGCGAGTTTGGTTTTCTACATGATTCTGGTGGATTTACAAATGGAAAACTTATACTTACCCAGAGGCGTTTGGTTTTTGTCATTGGAGGTGGACTATTCGGTTCCAAACAGAGGACAGCGCATGCAATCGACTTGAATCTGATTGATAATGTAGTGCTAGAACCCGCACAAACTTTGGGGATAAATCTACGTGTAGATTTTACATCATTCGGGGGACCTGCTACTATACGGTATAATGGCCGCATGAACGATGCTAAGAAAATAACTGAAATAATCTCTCAAAGCATTGATTATGGATTAAGATAATAGATTGTTACGAAGGATCTATCAAGAAAATAAAATAGAATGTACCTTGGTCTATTCGCGACCAAGGCAATAGTAGAATTAGTATTCTGAGAAATGGAGCATAAAGTAACCCTTATCGTGTTGACAAGCAGGACATTTGTCTGGCGGGCTATTGCCTTCGTGTATATAACCGCAATTATCACAGCGCCACTTGACCTTCTTATCCTTCTTGAAGATGCTACCATCTTTGATCTGTTCAGCCAGAGCAAGATAGCGCTCATGGTGCCATGATTCAGCTTTCGCAACCATTCGCCATAGATATGCAATGTTCTTGAAGCCCTCTTTCTCTGCAACGTCAGCATAACCTGGATACATTTCAGTGAATTCAAACTTCTCACCAGCAGCTGCATGCCTGAGAAGAGACTCAGTATTCTCATAGGCACCACTTGTCGGGAAATCCCACTCTACCTTGATAGCTTCTGTTGCTCCACCTTCCTTAAGAGCAGTGAAGAACCTCTTAGCATGTTCTAGCTCGTGACCTGCGGTTTCTTCAAAGATTGCTGCAATATGAGGATAGCCTTCTTTTTTGGCAGTCTTTGCAGCAATTGTATATCTATTGCGTGCTTGAGATTCACCAGCAAAAGAAGTCAGCAGATTCTTCTCGGTTTTTGTTCCCTTAAGATTCATTTCTCTCAACTCACTAAGAAGATTATACTCTCCTATCATTTCTACGCCAATGCGAGAATATGTAGCTCAGGGGCATGTTGTTAATAAGAATGCGGTTAGACCAGACTAACTTTCAATAATTCTTATTGCAGTCGTTTTGCTATCGCTCTGGCGAGAAGTTTGATCTGTTCGTTTTCTGCGTCAGACGGTCTCGCCTTAACGCGAACTATTGGTTCTAGAATCTCAAACTTCATCTCCTCGAACATACTCTGAAGTTTCTTGACTCCTCCACCACCCCATCCATAGGTTCCAAAGAGAGCCACAGTCTTTACTGGGAATCTTTTCCCTTGGACTTCATTCACGAATGCCCAAATCTTTGGGAATGGAAATGCATCGTAGGTTGGAGTGCCAACTACCAGAACTCCTGCCCTAACTGCATCAACGAGAACTCTACTCATATCAGTATATGAGATATTGCGCAGCTTCACCTCAACGCCGAGATTAATCAGTTCCTTCTTCAGTTTGATAGCTAAGCGATGTGTGTAGCCATACATTGTCCCATACACAATTGTCGCATAGTTCTCAAGCTCCGGTCTTGTCCACTCATCATACTTGTTCACAATCCACATCGGGTTTTTCCGATAAATTGGACCATGACTAGGAGCAATCACCTTGATGCCAATTCCAAGTCCTTTTACCTTTTCAATTCCTCTCTGTACAAACTTGAAGTAGGAAGTAATGATTGCAGAAAGGTATCGTCTACTTTCTGACTCAACCATTCTCAAATCAATCTCATCATCAAACACCCTTTCATTCAATGCACCAAATGATCCAAAGGCATCGCATGAGAAGAGAATCTCATCCTCTATAATGTAGGTCATCATTGTTTCTGGCCAGTGTAGGAAAGGTGCGTGTACAAACTTGAGCGTCTTTTTTCCTAAGGAAAGCTCCTCTAAATCTTCAACTATCTTTTCTTTTAAGGGAATGTCATAGAATGACTTCTGCATGTCAGAAGCTTTGCTTGTAAATACCATTGTGGCATTGATAGCAACCTTAGCAATATCAGGAAGAGAGCTGGTATGGTCTGGCTCCATGTGATTGAGTATGATGTAGTCTATCTTTGCAGGATCAATAATTTCACGAATGTTTTCTTGCCATTCCTCAGACCATGGTCCCTTGACGGTCTCGATAAGTGCTATTTTCTCATCCACTATGAGATAGCTGTTATAGGAAACGCCCAAGGGTATCTTCCATAGATTTTCAAATAGCTCAGTATGATGATCATCAACTCCAACATAATAGACGCCCTTGGTCACTTCTTTATGCATTTCCTTCACCTATCGTCTTGTTGTTATGAGCACAGGATGGGAAATAAAAGACCTTCCTTGGCTCATACTCCCTCTTCGTGTTAACCATAGTTAAATCTCTTTCGAAGTGACTTGGTTTTTCTGCAATGATTCAATTCTAAACTGCCTGTCTATCTGGATGTTTATATTCAACGATGTCATATCCATAAAAGAGCTGGTATCTATGAGTA
The DNA here is from genome assembly GCA_048884945.1 of Candidatus Thorarchaeota archaeon. Classification (GTDB taxonomy): domain Archaea; phylum Asgardarchaeota; class Thorarchaeia; order Thorarchaeales; family Thorarchaeaceae; genus SMTZ1-45. The sequence goes on from JBHLQJ010000117.1 coordinate 6,548, forward strand.
AAAGGTGTGCTTTGATTCTTCTGATTGCATTAATAGTCATTGCACCTGCTGTAGATGCCAAGGAGCAAAACTCTGTTCTATCACCACAAACATCCTCAAGACATGATATTGTGATTGATGCATATGATTGGGAATCATTTCCTATTGATTGCTATCGCGGTGACACTCTCTCGGGCGAATTTGCGATAGTGCAAAATGGAGAGCTTTTCCCGGGAGACCAAACGGAGTATGATTTCTGGTTACTTGATGGGATAGACTTCTTTGTTTTTGATAAAGAGAATTATAGCTTATGGGTTGAGAATTCACTAGCTAGTTCATTACTAGAGCGATGGGATCTTTCGGAACTCATTTGGAGCGTTGAAATTCCATACGATGATGAATGGCATGTCGTTTATTCTAACGACTCGATCTATATGAAAGAGATCAAGGGAAACATAATTCGTTCTGGGCAGTTTGACGAGTTCAGTCTAATAATTGTCCTGGTAGGATTAGCCGCACTTCTTTCTCTGACTCTAATCATTTGGAAGAAAAAGTGAGAAAGCTGTGGCAACGAGTGCCACAGCAATTTTGATTACTGTTCTTCAGTTGCAGGTTCTTCTTCTACAGTTTCTGGTTTGGGTGAAGGAGATTGTTTGCTTTCAACACTGGATGGGAGAAACTCGTCTATGAATTCATAAAGAGCTCGCCCTAACATCCCTCCAAAGCCACCAAGCAACGCACCTATGATGACGCTGATCACTATCACAACAATCCCAAGTCCTTCAAGACCAAGAAGTCCTATGAAGATGTTTGCGACTGCCATTGCTTGAGCAGTCACTGACAGATATACAAAGAGGATGCTCCAAGCAAGACCTATACCAAGAAAACCAACAAAGAATGCTCTACGGATTCTTCTCACGAATAGAGCACCCAATGCTCCAGCGATCAACATCAGTTTCCAGTCACCAGCAAGCTGAAGTGCTAAACCAAAGACAATGGTTAACACTAAGGCAGGAAGGAATGCAAGTTCAGGAATAGTATCATCAATTTTTCCCATTTCATAACCTCCTATGGTACAAAGGTGATGGTTCTCTCAATGAGAGTATCATCTGTATCTGCAGCTCTAAATGCATCTGCTGTTGAGTAGAAGTACAGAATATGATATCCATGTTGCTCAGTGACCTCGTCAAATGAGTACCAGATTTCGAAGATATCAGCGAAGTGGGGACTGAAGATATTCCCACTCTGGCCTCCTGGGTAAGCCATGTAGGACATTTCGATGTTGCTCATATCAGCAATCAGTCTTGTTGAGGGACCACTTCCCGGCCTCCAAAATGTAGCCACATTGAGTGTTTTTTGACCACGGAGCGGTCTCTCGCCTCCAATTGTAGTGAAACCAGCCAAGTGGTCAATCTCAATGACATGACGATTTCCATATTTCCAATTGGGCTCATCAGCCCATTCTGCTGCGAGTTCATCGATAGCAGAAATTAATGATCGTACAAGAATCTCGTCACGAGATTCAACAGGCACTGTAGTATGATCATCTAAGTACCAAACATTGTTGGTCACAATGAGCTCCTCCAAGATTGGATTCCTCGACAGTGGAATCGAACTATCAATCGTCCTGATCTCGTCAAAAATTTCATAGTGCAATGTATCAATAAGATACATCCATATTGTAGGTGCAACCAAGTCAGGTTCCATATCATATTCCCAAACTCGGAGTAAGTCAACAGCATTGGCAATAGTGGTATTTCCATCACCAACAGCATCCCAAGCATTGACGACATAGGGAACTATAACTTCTGCTCTGACCTCTACAACATCAGCTTGGAATCGTTTCATGTCATCCACTGAGATGTTTTCATTCACATCTAAGAGATGATAGATTCGCCTACCTCGATATCCATCAGCTTGTGGACCAAGTATTTCATAGGCATAATTTCCTGGAGCGATTGTGCGCTGGTTGGCTGACGAAACAAATCCTCGAGATGGATTCACTTCTCGAGGGTTGTGCGCATAGGGGACATAACTCACCATTCCGACAGAGTCATTGAGAGCAGTTACAGGGTATTCACCAGTATATCCAGCTCGTATTGGAAAACGCCCAACCACCAGCATACCGATATTACCAGAGTCATCGCCAAGCACACAATTCTGAGCCGCTGTGTCCCACCAGT
>JBHLQJ010000118.1:0-8638 GCA_048884945.1 Candidatus Thorarchaeota archaeon
CCAAGATATCCATTCGGTGGTAATCAATTAGCCACATACTGGGATGCCAAAGTAAATGCATCACTAACCAAGGAGGAGATGCAGGGAATGGCTTTGGAGATGAACTTCTCAGAGTCCACTTTTCTCACTGAACCCACCACCAAAGGATGTGTTTCAAAAGTCCGTATCTTCACTCCAGCCGCCGAAATTCCATTTGCAGGACACCCAACATTAGGCACGGCATTTGTTATTCGGCACAAGAAGATTCTCAGTCCGGAAAAATTGACTGCTCTACTACAACTAGGCGTTGGACCTATCCGTGTCGATTATCTTGAGGATGATAATGTTCGAATGATTCAACCAGAACCATCCTTTGAAAAACCTATAGAAAATAAGGAGAAAATTGCTGAAGCAATTGGACTTACAGCTAATGATATTGATCAAAAAAGCCCAATGCAGGTTGTTTCCACCGGATTTCCTTATCTCATTGTTCCAGTCAGGTCTCTTGCATCTTTAAAGAAGGCTTCACCAGTTCCTTTTGTATTTCAGAAGAATCTTAGAAGTTTTTCAACGAAACAGATCTTGATCTTCTCTACTGAAACTAAGTTCTCCGATTCTCATGTTCAAGCTAGAATGTTCGCACCAGAGGTTGGAGTTGTCGAAGACCCTGCTACAGGAAGCGCAGCAGGACCACTTGGCGCATATCTTGAGAAGTACAAAGTCCTCAAAAATCATGAATTTGGAGAACCCATCAACATTGAGCAAGGGTACGAAATTAAGAGACCCAGTAAGCTCGTCGCTAGGATTCCGCATGAGAGTATGTCAGAGGTGCATGTATCAGGAAAAATAAGATTGGTTGCAGAAGGGACGTTTTATCTACCTTAATCCAAAACAGACTACTTCACTCATATCAACTAAAAGTCTTTATGAGTAGGATTGTGGCCCGTCACTCAGGAGCTATATCTTGTGAGCACCCGAATGCCAGTCTTCAAGACCGTACTCTTGGGCGAGGGTGGAGTGGGTAAGACTAGCTTGGCGATTAGATACACTGAAAACCGTTTTGACGAAAAAATGAAAATGACTATTGGAGTCAATTTCGCAACCAAGAAGATTCGTGTTGGGGACACTCAAATTACATTACTAATTTGGGATCTTGGAGGGCAACCTAGATTCCAAGAGGTCATTTCAGACTACTTTATTGGCTCGAAACTTGGAATTGCGGTTTATGATGTAGGTAGGATCTTAACTCTCCATAGGTTGCGAGATTGGATAGGGCGATTGCACAGAGTAGTACCAGGTTGTGGAATTTTCCTGGTTGGCAATAAGATAGATGAACGGATTGATGGAATGGGAGTCACCAGAGAAGACGCGCAGGAATTTGCAGCTGAATATAATGCTCCAGCGTTTGAGGTTTCTGCAAAAACGAGTGAGGGTGTCTTTGACCTGTTTGACGCTGCTGGAGATTATCTGGTTTTGGGAATCTAAAATCAGGTCAATGATTTTCTGAAAAATACCTCCCCAATTCCTCCTTCATTGATTCCAGATATTATACCTGATTCAATAAAACCAACTGAGCGATGCCAGGCTTGAGCTTCTGGCTCATTTACTTGTGAGGAACTATACAGAACATCATGACCTCTACTTCGCAGATAATCCTCTAGGAAGGTCAATATCTTACCTCCAATACCTTCGTTCCTGTAATCATCTATAACAAAGATAACTCCAATATATGGAATATTAGACCATAAATACTCGATACGAAGATAACCAATTGGTTGACTGTCTAGCTCTGCAATAATGATCTCATCATTGATAATTTTGTGCCGAATCACTTGCTCTGTGACTTGAACATCCTCAACTACACACCATTCAAGGACTTCAGGTCCTGCAAAGCGAACAATAACACGCTCAATTACACTCATATGCTCTCAGTCCCGAGACCATATCTTTGGGCAAAGCTATTGAAGAAACTTCCGAATCTATACTATCCATCGATTTCCTCTCTTGTAGCTGAATATTCTGCTTCTAGCCTCTTGAAATCCGGATCAAGATTAACCTTGAAGAGAACTAAGACAGACAGGAAGATGAACAGGGCTGCTATGGGACCCCAAAACAGGTATCCCTGCGTAACAAGAGTAGCTTGACCTGGAACTGGGACAACCGCTGGTAGTGAAAATATAAAGCCCCAAAGGAAAGCAGAAAATGCTTGCATGCCATTTAATGGTATGGACGGGAAGCTAGTATAGAATCCTGCTCGACCTTCACCAGTTTTTATCTCATCTTTGTGAGCAAAATCTGCGTAGACAATGTATGGCATTAGGTAGTACCCAGCGACACCTGCTCCAGCGAACGCAAGAAGTAAGAAAGCAGCAGTGGATGTAGTAATTACCAACGTGAATGGTAGAGAAATCACTGCTAACATCATTGAAAGCTGCAATGTGAACCGTTTGCCTTTCTTACGAATAGAGAATTGGTAAATGATGAAGAACACAAAGACAACCGAGAGAAGCTCAACTCCAAAAATGATGAACTCAGTTACACCAAATGAGAGATAGTCATTGATATATGGAAAAGCAGTTCTAACGATTGTAGCAATGCCAACTGAGAGGAGGCCTTGGGCCACAAGCCAGCCAACGTAATCTCTGTCCTTAATAGCTGTTCTAAAATCGTTCATGATGGATGGATGCGGTATGAATTTTCCTTCTTTGTGAAGACCAATGAGTGATGGAAGGAACCCAAGAAGCTGAATGGCTATAAATCCAAAAATCATGTAGAGAATTGTTGGAGGTATTCCCCACTCAACAGCTTCAATAGCCAACAAAGCGGTTCCGAATGTTCCAACAACAAAACCTATGAAATTGGCCACATTCTGCCAAGCAGATACTGCAGGACGCTCTTCTGGTTCTGTCAGCTCAGGCATCCATGACTGGAAGGGTGTCATTGTCATGCCATAGAAGACCTTGAATAGACTCATCGTGATTGTAGCATAGAAGAAGAGACCTATCACATTCCCTTCTGAAAGGAACAAGTGTGGATTAAAGACTAGCAGGAATGATATAGCCATGAGCGGAGCCCCAACCATTATGAACGGTTTTCGTCGCCCCCATCGCTTTGTGGGAGTTCGGTCACTTAGGTTGCCAAATGTAAGCTCAGATATCATGATTGATAGATAGCTGAGGGCTATCGCTGAACCAGTGTAAATCGCTGGTAGCGCTTGAATTGAGAAATAGAACAAAGCACTTGCTAGGTCCAAGGTATCAAGCATTATACTTGGACCAAGACGAGCCATTCCAAAATAGATCTTCTGGATTCTGGTTAACATCGCAACTTCAGACTCCAAGACGGGATATTAAATCAAACCTACTCTTAAGTGTGTATCAAGACGCCAATTTCCCTCTACGAAGTTTAATGAAGATAACAGCTATAACTAGGATACCAATCCCTGCGCCAATGACTATCACAACCATTGATTCTAGTAGAGAATTCACTGGCGTGGTTGGTGGATTGATCCGTGTTAATTCGTTTGTATGTACCCAGTAATCGTATGGATAATCTTCAATGTAGGCATACTCATACAATAAAGCACCATCTAATCGAGAATACTCACGAGTTACATTAGACACTCCTCCCGTATCTTCATTTGTGCGGTCAATTTCGACCGTCCAAGAAGATTCTGAGAGTGAAAAGTCCAGACGGTCTATATCAGGACCTTGAGTATACGCTGTCAAAAGCTCCTCCATTAACGTCCAATTCCCAATTGGTATAGCAGTCCAACTGACACTAAATGGAACATCGGACCCATTTGTGAAAGTTACATCCGCATAATTTATGTCACCCATCCAAGAAAAGTGTGAGGAAGAAATGGGTCCCAAGTCAGTTATTTCGAGAGTTATATTTTCAGTAATTGATTGGATAAGGTGAGAAGATTCATTTCGGCCTGTTGTTGACCATATATATTCAAGCTGATCCCCCACTTCAAGACCCCAACTCAAACCTTGAAGATCTTGAGCGGAAACTTGTCGCATATTCAATATCAGGATAATTAGAAGCAGAACTAGATATTTGGAGTTCCTCATAACCGCCCATCCAACAAACTCTATTAGTCTGGCAGACAGGAGGGTGCAGTATATCAATATTTGTTTCTACGGTTATTGGTCACTCTTTGAAGTCTCGGTCCTTGTGCTCCTGTGGATTCTTATCGAACGTTTCCTTGCAATTTGGACTGCAGAAGAAATATTTCTTGCCTTCAAATTCACTTACCAGAGTAGCAGTAGCTGTCATAACTTCCATCTTGCAAATTGGATCAATTGCCACCTCAGGAATCTCTGATCTCTTAGAAACCTGTTCTTCATATTTCTGAGGGTCTGCCTCAAATGTATCTTTACAATACTGATTGCAGAAGTAGTACCGCTTACCCTTATAATCGCTATAGAGGCTAGCAGTAGCAATTTCTACCTTCATTTTGCATATAGGGTCAATAGCAACTTCTCCTTCTTGATAAGCCATTTGAATCTTAGTCATTTCGGAAATAGTTGGTTTCTCAGGTTTGAAGCGGTTCAGACTCAATGCATTTGCGACTACACTGACACTTGAGAGTGCCATTGCTGCACCTGCGAATTCAGGTCTTAGAACAAGATTTAGCGATGGATAAAATAGTCCTGCTGCTATTGGTAGGAGTATGATGTTGTATATCAGTGCCCAGAAGAAACCTTGCTTGATTTTACTCATTGTGCCTTTTCCTAATTGAATGCCAGTAACAACATCAAGAAGATCATCCTTCACTAAGACAATGTCACCGGACTCTACGGACACATCAGTTCCAGAGCCTAGTGCAATTCCAACATCAGCCTGAGCCAATGCAATGGCATCATTAACTCCATCACCAGCCATAGCTACAATCCGACCTTCTTTCTGAAGCATCTTTATTTGTTCTGCTTTATCGCTTGGTAGCACTTCTGCTAAGACATTATCAATACCAACAGTTAATGCGATTGATTTTGCAGTTTCTAGTCGGTCTCCCGTTATCATCCAGACTTCAATTCCAAGTTTTTTCAAGGTTTCAACAGCTTGTACAGATGAAGCCTTCAGTTTGTCTGATATTGCTAAGACCGCCAGAGGTGTATCACCTATGGCAGCATAGACTGTTGTCTTGCCTTGCTTCTGGAGCATCAAAATATGACTCTCATGCTCCGAGAAGTCAACCCCCAAGTCTGACATAAATTGGTCACTGCCAACGTAAATCATATCGTTGTTAACTATGGCACTGACACCTTTTCCAGAGATATAGTTGAAATCTTTTGAAGCGGAAATCACGATTCCTCGTTCTTGTGTTTCGTAGACTATTGCTTCAGCGAGAGGATGTTCGCTATTTTTCTCAACTGCAGCGATTAAACCAAGAACCTCATTTTCAGGAAGTTCTCCAATAACATTGATGTCAGTAACTGTTGGACGACCTATTGTCAGTGTGCCAGTTTTATCAAAGACTATTGTATCAATAACGGGTATGGTTTCAAGACCATCTCCTGTTTTGATTAGGATGCCATATTGAGCTCCTTTGCCGATACCAACCATGATTGCGGTTGGAGTCGCCAAACCAAGAGCACACGGACATGCAGCTACGAGTACAGCAATTGTAAAGTTGAGAGCAGTCGTCCATGGTATAGGTATTATCACTGTCCAAAAGAGAAATGTAGCAAGTGCTAAAATCAGAACAATTGGTGTAAAGACACCCGCAATAGCGTCAGCTTTTCTCTGGATAGGTGGTTTATTCGTTTGTGCTTCCTCAACCATTCGAACAATCTGAGAGAGGACTGTGTCCTGTCCCACTTTATCTGCACGGACTCTCAGAACACCATTTTTGTTTACAGTCCCACCCACAACTGAATCACCAACCTTCTTGTTTACAGGTTCAGGCTCCCCTGTGATCATTGACTCATCAACAGAGGACTTACCTTCAAGAACAACACCATCAACTGGCACACGATCTCCTGGCCGAATCAACACAATATCATTTACCTCAACATCTTCAATTGGAAGTATAATTTCCTCACCATCTCTAACGACAGTTGCTACTTTGGCTTGAAGATCCATTAGACTTCGAATAGCCTTAGAAGTTCTACCTTTTGCAATAGCTTCGAGTGTTCGACCTAAGAGGATGAAGCTAATGAGCAATACAGCAGTATCATAGAATGATGAATATCCTTTTAGAATGAATGTTGTGGCAACTGAATAGAAGTAGGCTGCACTTGTCCCTAACATAATCAACGTATCCATATTTGTCTTCAGATGCCTTGCAGACCTTAAGGCAGACTTGTAGAATGGATAACCACCAATGAATTGGACTGGTGTTGCAAGAACAAACATGAGCAGCATTCTAGTTGTATCAAGAGGAATAAGGCTGTTTAAAACTTGGAAATGAATGAGAACTACTGGGATTGATAATAGCAATGAGAAAGTGAAGAGTCCGAGATAATACCTTCTTTCTTTCTCTCTGGCAAGTGACTCTCTATCACCTTCAACTCCTTTAGCTTCATCAGGTTCAAAACCTAGATTTCGAAGTAGTTTCTTTACAATCTTATAGGTCAAAAGATCCTCATCATATTCAATGATTAGTTTTTCCCGGTCTGGATATGTATTGACAGATATGACACCGGTTTCCTTGGACAAAGCCTCAGCTATATTCTTCCAGTGAACTTCGGTTTCAGCCCCCTTAATTTTCATCGACATAGTATCTCTCTTTGCGCGATAACCCGTTGCGTCAATAGCATTCTCGAGTCGTACTCGATCCATGCGAGATGAATCATACTCAACCACAGCTTTCTCATCTAAGAGACTGACCGCCACTTTGATTACTCCATCTTCATTTCGCAGTGCATTTTCGATAGTTGATACACACGAAGCACAATGCATGCCATCAATTTTTATGGAAATTCTCGATGATTGTGTCACTAACTTCTGTTCTTCAGCCATATCGTTTCACATCATTTGACTTTGTCATATCATCAATACATTGAATATATCTATGTGGATATATATCAATGGATATATCTATGTGGATATATAAGCATTTCGTACTAGGAATGACCAGTCAACTCTCTGTCTTGAATGCTTTAGCGCAATGAACGCAGCAGAATGCAAGCATCACACCATCAATTGTTTCATGATGTGCTCCTTCATAGATCTTCGCACCGCAGCTCGCACATGTTTCTAGACTCGGTTCCAATGCTGATGCTGTTATAGCAGCAAATCGTTTAAACAATCTATCACAGAAACGCTTGCCCTGATTGGTTAGAGAATATACTATCTTAGGTCGTTTTCCTGTTGACTCATCCCGCTTTTCAACAAAAGCTTTAGATTCAAGATTCTGCAAGAAGGGATATAATGTACCAGCACTGAGGGTTTTGCCTGTTCGCTGTTTGAAAGCTCTAATCATGCCGTAACCATGAATAGGACCTTCACTGAGCATGATGACAATGTAGAATTGTGAGAAGTCTGAAAGAATTTCTTGAATTTCTGAACTATGTTTTGATTGTGAATTTATAGTCTTACTCAACATCAGCCCTTCTATTTTCTTCGGTTTTTGGAAATTATGATTTTGGAGAAAATATCCATAAGGATATATCCAACAGGATATATAGAAGATAATATGCTAATAATGTTTTTGATGAATTCCTAAAAGTAGCAAGTTATCAACCCATGAAGATATCGCTTTCCTTCTCCTTTTGAGCTTCACTCATCATCCGAAGAAGTTCATGGAATGTGTCTTGGATATTTGCACCAGTTTTTGCTGAGGTTTCTCTGAAAATTGCTGGGACTTCTAGTTTCTCAATGAAGTATTTTGTAAAAGCTTCACCTTCTTCTGTTGTCACGTACTTTTTCTTATCAAGACTATGTCGAAGGTCAATCTTGTTCCCAATGATCACAGTAGGAGGTAGAGGACCCATGTTCTTGTAGGCTTCCACCAACCATTTACTAGCATTATCAAAAGACTCTCGATCCACCACAGAATATACGAGTAATATTCCATTACAACCACTGTAGTAGTGCCCTCGTACCTTCTCAAAGGTTGGCTGACCAGCAAGATCCCAGATGATGAACTTCACGATATCTTGCTCGAAAAGAACACGTTTAGTTGCAAGATCGACTCCGATAGTGGCAAGATGTCCCTCAATAAAATCTTCACCCAAGTAGTTGCGGCGGATGCTTGTCTTCCCAACCGCACCATCACCTATGAGGACCGCTTTCATGATTTTGCTGCCATCATCCTGGTCGCGCATGGTGATTTTCTCCTTGGTTTTGATTCTGCCATTATGGGCTAAGTAGTCAAAAGCCCTCCCGTGTCTAGTGACCCTTAGAAAAATCATTGCATGACCCAAAATAAGGTTACTGATAGAGTTTCGAAAAATCGCACTATCAACATAATTGAGTCATTTTAATCATCGATTAGTTACTTTTCGAAGGTTTCTTTGTTTTCTTTCCACCAAGCATTCCACTTTTCTCTTATCTTCTCCCGACCAATTGAAGAGATACCACCTACAAATGTGGGACCAGGATTACCAAGAGCCCTTCTAATCAAAACGATCTGTCCCACATGTCCCATGTAGTGAAATGCAATTCTTTGGATACTTTGCAAAAGGTTTTCCTCGTATTCAGGAAATAT
>JBHLQJ010000119.1:0-8542 GCA_048884945.1 Candidatus Thorarchaeota archaeon
TTTTCAACCTCTACGGTTACCCATCGCCAGACATGGAGAAGTGTGACCAATTCTCCCCCTGACGGAAGGTGAGGAATTGATTAGTTGACTAGTTAATAAGTATATGTCGTAGAAACGCCTTTTGGATGGATTATACGCCTTTCGTTAGACTATGACTAATTTTTCAGTTCTCCAACACAAATGACAACATTTTGGTGTATTTTACTACATTCAATAAGTTTATATTATAAATGTACATTATTACATTTGTGCATGGCAATGAGCGATGATATAGATACTATTCGCAAAGAACTCGAAGAAATTCGTAGACTCAAGGAAGAACTCAAGAAAGAAGTAGATGACATGAGAACCCAGAAAAGAAAAGAACAAACTGATGGAGAGAGTCGACGAATCCATCATGAAGAAGCCCGACAACGTAGGGCTGAGGCAAGACGATTCAGACCCTCTAAACCACCACACCCACCGCATCCCGGACGACTAGCAAGGATTGATTTGGATCTCGAAGACCTCACAGACTCCCTAGAAACTATGATGGATGGACTTGGTCATCAGATTGAGATGAGTCTAAGAGGCATAGATGGCCTCAAGGTCCCTGGTATACGAATTCACAAGGATTATCGAAGGACGAAGAGAAGAACGGACCAACGTCAGGAGATAGAGTCCATCCCTCCTGAACGAGTGACTGCTATTGTTGCTCCGCTTGGAAGTGAGGAGCGGTTGAAAATTCTTGATTACCTCAAGACTGGTGGGAAGAGCTTCAATGAGATGGAAACCTTCACAGGCAAGACAGGAAGTTCATTGACTCATCATCTTAATCCCTTGATTGAAGCAGGTTATGTGGTCAAAGGTGAAGTCCGAGGAACCTACTATGTCACAGTGGAAGGAAGGCTGGCCTACCGACTTGCTCAGTGGTTAACTCACACGGTTGAGAAACAACGAGAGCGGACCCGTAATAATGGTGGCTCTGAAGTAGACATTGAGTTCGATGATGCTGATGTGGAAACAGCTGACTTGGAAAAAGCAGAGGAACATCTGGAAACACTTGCCGAAGAGCTTGAGGAAGCTCACGAAACAATTGAGGCACATAAGGAGAAACTTGAAGATGCCCGAGACCAGCTTGAAGATGAACTCGAAGCTGAAGAGGATCTAGACGAACTTGATTGGGAGGATTAGGGAGGAAACAAAAGATGAAGAAAATAACACCTGATAATAGTGTAATGGTAACAACAGAGGAAATTGACATAATCTCACACGAGAAGGCATATGTGAAGATGGGTGCAGGTTGTCTGTGGAGCTATCTTCTGCAAGATGGGGTTCGAGTAGGTGTTGCTTTTGTTGGTCCATCTCGCTTTGCAGTAGATGCCATAGCAGAAACCGATATGGGCGCCATGGGAGAGTCGATAACAGGTGAACTCTTAGGTGTGCAGCTTTTCATCGGAGCCACATCTTTGGGAAACATATCCAAAAACGCAGAGAGTCCCGACACTCAGAGTCAGGGGTATCAATCCACTGAATCTTTCACCAAAGCGATAGAAGCAACTATCCACGAGTTCATAAATGGTGAAAACAAACAGACTAAGATTGATAGCAAGAAGGACTCTAAGATTTTCTTTGGAACTGATTCGAACGAGAAAAAGCTGTTTCTTGTTTTAAGCGAAGAGAAAGGACTTGTCTTCACGTATGGGAAATCGGTCTTTGTAATAGGCGATGATAACCTTGTTTCAGTGAGCAAATCTGGTATTGTGGTTTCGAGCAAAGAAGGGAAACAAATCATTGTTGGGAAAGGTGGCATCGTAGGACTTGATAACTTCTTAGACATAGGTCCTATCATCACACAATCTGTGACCAGTGCAATGAAAGGCTTGAAGGGACTCAAGTCATTGAAATCAATGAAACAAACCATGAAAGGGTTCCCTTACGCGTTTGATGATGTAGATTCGTTTGATTGGGAGGACTAATCAGAATGGATGAAAGAATGACCAGCCTTCCAAAGCTAGAATCAAAAATGATCAATTACCTCTGGCATCTTTCATCTGTCACCCATCTCCAATATGATGGTGATATTAGTCTTCATGATTAATTCACAGCTTTCACAGAGAGCATGTTCCGGGCCCCTTCGTCTTTCGGGGGCCCACCTCTATTTTTGAATCGGAGTCCTTATAGCACGTGGTTTGATTTGAAGCTCATATAGTGAATAATACTTGCCTTTTCGATTCATCAATTCTCGATGTTTTCCAGACTCAACAATTCTGCCTCGTTCTAGAACGACTATTCTATCTGCATTTACAATTGTTGAGAGTCTATGAGCGATTACAATAGAGGTTCGATTCTTTAGAAGTGCCTTCAACCCTCTTTGAATTGCATACTCAGTATAGATGTCAACTGAACTAGTGGCTTCGTCCAGAATCAGGATTTTTGGGTCTGCAAGTAGAGCTCTAGCAAAGCTTACTAGTTGTCTTTCACCCTCTGAGAGTCTTCCACCTCGCTCTCCGACTTCTGTATCAAGACCCTCCTCAAGGCTCTCAATTATTCTTCTTGCACCTATCGCATCAAGAGCATAGATGATTTCTTCTTCAGTTGCATCCTGATGACCATAACGGATGTTGTCTCTCACTGTTCCCATGAAAAGAAAAGCATCCTGAAGCACCAGACCTATTCTTGTATGAAGTGAATGTTGAGTAACCGTCCTAATATCGATACCATCGATCTCGATTGTGCCATCAAGTACATCATAAAACCTGTTCAGTAGGTTTGCTATTGTTGTCTTTCCTGCACCTGTGTCTCCTACAATTGCCACCGTTTCACCAGGATGAATATCTAGATTGAAGTTCTTCAAGACAAGCAGTCCCTCGACATATCCAAAGGTGACGTTTCTAAAACGAACATGTCCCTCAACCTCAGGCATTACTTTTGCGTCAGGATAATCTTGGACTGCTGATTCAGAGTCGATGACGGAGAAAACCCGTTCACCACCAGCAAAAGCACTCTGAACAGATGTGTAGAAATTCGCAATTATGAGAATAGGTCGGAAAAAGGCATCGCTAAACTGGATAAACATCACAATTGTGCCAAGTGTAATTACGGGAACTAGACTAGGGTCAAGCATAAGCATTCCACCAAAGAGTAGAATCACTGCTGTCCCAAGTCCACTAATGAAACGAATAACAGGGAAGAAGGAAGCTTGTGCTTTCCCAGCATCCACATTAGACTTGTAGTCTGCCTCGTTCAGTTCTGCGAATATCTCAGCGCTTATTCTTTCCCTCGCAAAACTCTTGGTCACCTTTGCTCCTGAAATGCTCTCAGCCAGATTGGATGTAACGTTCGATATCGTTTTTCGGGTTCTACGATAAGCATCACGTAATAGCTTTCTGAAGTAAATGGTCGTGATAAGTAATATTGGAACTATTGAAAGTGAAATAAGAGCGAGTCGCCAATCAGCGAAGAACATTGCAGCACCAATTGCAAACACAATGAAAATCTGAGCAAACGCATTGATGAGCTCTCCGCCTAGAAGCTCGCTCATTCGGTCAACATCATTAGTAAGTCTTGAGATGACTCTTCCACTCGTGGAGTGATCATGGAACTCCTCCGACATCTCTTGCACATGAATGTAGAGCTCTTGTCTGATGTCATAGATTGCTCTCTGACCCATGAGGGCCATGAGATAGCCACTTCCATAGTTTGTAAACCATGCTGCAACTTGAAGAGAAACATATAGGAGCGCTGTAAAGATGACTGGTCCAATAATGCCGTTTGTGAAATCAATATCAATAGCATGTTTCAGAACAAACGGTGTCCATACTCCAATTACTATACCAACCGCAGTCAGGACAACAACAACAACAAACAACTTTCTGTAAGCAACGAGGTACTTGATCATCCGGATTAGTAATTCCGAATCAGTATATTCATACGTTCTTGCATCTGGATCGTCAGCATCATCAAGAGACCTACTCACTGCTACTCCCTCTCTGGATGTTCGATGTTTTTGACGCTGAAATGGTTTCAGAAGTAATGACTGCAGCTGATTCTATTTCTGTCAATGTTTGATGGATGTTGTAGTAGAGCCCTTCCACAGCTAATAACTCCTCATGAGTCCCCATCTCTACAATTTGCCCACGTTCCATCATGACTATCAAATCTGCGTTTCTCACGGTACTCAAACGGTGAGTGATAATAAACGTAGTACGTCCTTCCATTAGATTCTCAAGTGCTTGTTGAATCAACATCTCTGTCCTAGCATCAACTGAGCTAGTAGAATCATCAAGTATCAGAATCCGTGGGTCTGCAAGCAGCGCTCTAGCAATTGCAACTCTCTGTTTCTGTCCCCCGCTTAGAGTGACTCCTCGTTCTCCTACTTCAGTGTCGTATCCTGCTTCAAGAGTCATTATGAAGTCATGAATCATGGCTGCTTTAGCTGCCTCGATGACTTCCTCCATAGATGCACTCGGACGACTAAATGAAATGTTTTCTTTTAGAGATGCTGAGAAAAGAAATGGGTCTTGGTGAACGACACCAATCCGCTTTCGCAGGTCATCCAATGCATAGAGTCGAATATCAACCCCATCAATGCAGATGGTACCCGGAGCTTGAATCTTTATTCTCTCTCCATCTATCTCGATATGGCCATCAATTACTTTGTACTTGGAACCATCAATAGATACAGAATCCCGCTCATGAAGACGATAGATAGATCCATTATATGTGATTGTGTAGTCATCATCAACATCATAGAATCGCGGAATCAGGTTTACAAGACTTGTCTTTCCAGACCCTGTTCCTCCAAGGAGTGCAACTACTTGCCCTGGTTTTACATGGAGTGAAATATCTCTCAGGATGTGCTTTTCGCCTCTATAGCTGAAGTATACATTATCAAAATCTACGCCCCCCTCAAAATTAGATGCATCGATAGGATTCTCTGAATCCATCACTTCCTCAATAGAATCAAGTATGTAGAAAGTTCGGTCTCCTGCCGCTGCAGCACGTTGATACATTCCCACACCCCAACTGAGGAAGCGTGCTGGGAGCATTAGCATTCCGACTAGCGTTACAAATCCTACAAACTCGCCAAGGGTCAGAGCATTATCTAATATTGACACTCCCCCAATGTATATCAGACCTCCAATAGCTAAACCAAATATAGCGGGGAGCATCGGTTGGAAGAACGACTGAAGTTTACTAGCTTCGACTCGAAGGTCCTGAAAACCTCGGTTTTCCTTTTCTACTCTCTTAGCTTCTCTTTCCTCTGAAGCAAATGCCCTCACGACTTTGTGTCCTACTACGTTTTCCGCGAGTACTGAGCTGAGTACTCCATATTGTTCTCGCGCAGCACGAAATACAGGTCTCACTTTTTTAGCAAAAGAGTAGATGAAAATAACAATGACCGGGAAAAGCAGGAACATATAATATGTGAGATTGGGATTGACGTCCCACATTACAAGATAGGTTCCGATTAGTTGCACAGTGCCAATGAATAAAACACGATAACCCCAAAACAGGAATTCTTTCATTGTACTAACATCAGTTGTCACACGCGCCAGAAGCTGGCCTGTTTCGTTCTCATCATAAAATGCTAGGTCTTTCTCCATGAGACTTTCAAAGAGTTCTTCACGCAGCTCATAGATGACCCATTGGGATGAAATTGCAGATCCATATCGTCCAATCATATCAAAGATGGCATAGAGAACACCAAGACCAACATAGAGAAGTATGTAAGGGAGAAGCAACTCGAGCTGCTCCGCGAGAAGTACACCATCAACAATCTCGACCATTACAAGTGGAGTAAGTAGATTGAAAAAAGTACCAATAGCAGCCGCTGCAAGGAAACCAAAGAATAGACCTTTACGTCGTAATGAATAGCCTATGAGTCTTCTAATATGACCCATTCATTCAGCTCCATCTTGGTCGAAAATGATGTAGATGATAAGAATTACGCAAATAGTACATATTCAAGTTCATTTTTGGCAACTTGCTGCTAGTCTACTACCCAAACTACGACAGTTATCTAGAATTGAATCACTTGGATAGTCCTTGGCCTTGATAGGCTTCTCTTCAACAAGAGTTGCTCCAAGTTCAAGCAATTTGCTAGCAATCTCATCAGGAGCTTCTCCACTCCATCCATATGATCCGAAAGCTGCTGCTGGAAGTCCATTGAGTGAAGGCAATTCTGAAAGAAGTCTCTTGACCATAGGTAGTGTTCGCTTCATTCGGGTTGAGCTTCCAAGCGCCAAGCCGCATACATCACCTACACCTGAGAACTCCTTTGCATCGAACAGAACACACTCAGCTCCTGCTGAAGTCACACCCTCGCATATCGCCTCAGCCATAGCTTTCGTTCGACCACGAGTGCTCTCATATACTACTGCTACTTTCATCGTGCTCCTGAGTATAACCTGCTTGTGCAACAAAAGGATATCGAAATGAATTCTCACCCCATATGAACCACTGTGTAGATAAGGACAAACTTGTCTACCTAGAATAAGGTATGAGCGACAATAATATCCCCGTAAAAACACGCCTCAAAGCCAAGAAAGTGTGTGATATTCTAATTCGTTATTATGGCAAGGCAGTTAGCGTAAGAAAATTACCACCACTTGATGAACTTGTTATGACAATATTGAGCCAGCATACAAACGATGTAAACATGCTTAGAGCATTCGAAGCTCTAAAAGAGAGATACCCAACATGGGAGGAAGTACTTGAAGCGCCACAAGAAGAGGTGGCATTATTCATACGCTCATCCGGAATGTACAACCTAAAGGCAAAGCGTATCCAGACTGCACTAAGAGAGATTAACGAGAGAGTGGGAAGTCTTGATCTGTCCCATCTCAAAAATATGGAATTGCAGGATGCAAAGCAGTGGCTCGCTTCTCTACACGGAGTAGGTCCAAAGACAGCAGCGATTGTTCTTCTCTTCTCATTTGGGCGACCAGTTTTACCTGTGGACACGCATGTATGGAGAGTCACAAAGCGGCTTGGGCTGATTGAGGAGAATGTTTCCCGTGAAAAAGCGCATGAACTACTCGAGGAAATTATGCCAAGGGATTGTATTCCATCTTTGAATAAGAATCTAGTTCGTCATGGGCGAGAGGTATGCCGGGCACAAAATCCAAAATGCGATGAGTGTTTTTTAAGTCACTTATGTCAATACTATATCACGCTCAAATGAACCTCACTATGCAATAGTCATCGAACTGGTCAAGCAGATGTTTTAGGCATTTCACCATACACCATTTTAAAAGGAACAACGATTTTTCTCCAATAAACAACGATACAAATCTCATCATGGAGTGAAATGCTAGATGCAGGAGGTCTTTATCCCTGGGACTCTGTTACTGATAGGATTAGCCCTCGTACTAGCATACTTTGGTGCCGAGATTATGAAGAAATTTGGAATCCCTCAGATTCTAGGTTTCATGACTGCTGGTTTTTTTCTTGGCGTAATTGGATTGTTTAATACATCAGCTCGAACAACATTATATCCTCTTGTTGATCTAGCATTGGGTCTCATAGGCTACAATATTGGGCTCGAGATACGGAAAGAGGTGTTTCGTGGCCAAACACGACGAATGTCTGTCATCTTAGTTCTCGAATCAATTCTGACATTTATCATAGTCACTGCTTTGACTGGATTTCTCCTTGGTCAATGGCATATTGCTATCGTTTTTGGAGCACTTGCGAGTGCCACTGATCCTGCATCTACTGTAATGGTAATTTGGGAACGTAAATGCAAGGGCAATCTTACCGACACACTGATGTTCATTCTGGCACTGGACGATGTCATAGCAATCCTTTTAGCTAATGGAGCAATTGCTATCGCAGTTTTATTCTATGCTGATCCTGGCACAGTTACTCTATTGAGTGCAGCCATAACATTGGTCTATGATATAGCAGCTTCATCAGCAATCGGTGCAATCCTTGGATTCGTGATGGTTTACTTTGTGAATCGAGAAGACAACCGTCGAGAGATTTTAGAATTTGAACTCGGGATGATTATTCTACTAGTTGGATTGATGTCATGGCTGAATCTAAGTGTGATACTCTCTTGTATGGTGTTTGGGTTCATTGTTGGTAACTATGTGACATCTGAAAAAGACCCAATCAGTCATACATTGAAAGTCGTGATGTCTCCAATAGTCATGATATTTTTCGTGATTGTTGGTGCCTCGATTGACCTCGGTGTCATTGCAAATGTATCTGTAGTTCTTCTCGCCGCAGCCTATGTCGGTGGACGCACTTTCGCAAAGTACTTTGGAGCTAGAACCGGAGCTAAGATTACTGGAACCGCTCCACTCACAACTAGATACCTTGGGCTTTGTCTGATGTCACAGGCTGGAGTAGCAGTTGGGCTCTCTCTTGTCGTAGAACGTAACTTCTTGTCCATTGGTAATGAGCAAGCAATCTTCTATGGAATTCTGATTCTCAATGTCATTGCCTTGACTACAATGATACTTCAAGTGTTTGGCCCAATCGCCGCAAGCGAAGGCCTTCGCAGAGCAGGAGAATACCCACCAGAGCTATGTGAGGGTGACGGGTTGTACGA